>JBEKXK010000005.1:0-66775 GCA_049512055.1 Syntrophales bacterium
GGTATTACTAAGTGCACCCTGCTTTGCTGTATCTCGTCCAACCCGTTTATGGTGCGGGAGAGCTCACCTTGAAGAGCCCTCTGGTAGTTCAGCTGCTGCACAAACTCCGTTGCCCCAAGAGGTTTATTGTCAAAAATCTCAAAGCCGACCCCTCCGCCCTGAGGCAGACCAAAAGATGCCAGCTCCAATCTCATTTCCGAAATCTTCTCAGAAGGAACAAGGATGGAATCACCGGCGGCGGACATCTTGTATGGCACCTTTTTCTCCTGGAGTCTTGCGACGATATTGCCTGCATCTTCAGAATTGAGATTTGAAAAGAGTACGTGATACTCCGGCATGCCTGTCCAGTAGACCATTGTTCCGATCCCGATAAAAGTGACTGCGGCTATGGCGAGAAGAGATAACTTTCTTGAAGGCTCTAATGTATTGAAGCCTTTCCAGATCGGGGCAAAAAATTGAGTGATAGGATTCATAGTATTTCCCAAAATAATTTAATGATAGATCAAACCTGCATTCTCATGACTTCCTGATAGGCCTCCAAAATCTTATTCCGCACCTGTATCATTTTTCTGAAAGAGAGATCCGCCTTTTCCAGAGCAATGACAGCGTCATGGATGCTTCCGGAATTTCCCATTTCGACCTTTGTAATAGCCTGGTCCGCATCCAACTGAAGCTGGTTGATCTCGTTAACCTTGTCCTTGAGGATTGCACTAAATTCTGTTTTCCCTCCTTGTCCGCCGTCCTTTAATTTGCCCGCCGTCGTTGAAGGCTGAAGTGCATCACTTCTGATTGATATATCGCTCATTTTTAAATTACCTCCCACCTTTCAGGGCATAGTTCCCGTTTCTTGCCGACCTACTACTTTCCCATTTCCAATGTCTTGAGGGCCATATTCTTCGATGCATCGAAAGCTGTAACACATGCCTCATACGCCCTGTTAGCTTGCATCATATCCACCATTTCCGAAACCGCGTTTATGTTCGGCATGGCCACAAAGCCCTTTGCATCAGCATCGGGATGGCCGGGATTGTGCATTGTCTTGACGGCCTCAGCATCTTGAGCCACTTCTACACCATCGACTTTTACCGTCTTTATGGCATCTTTAAGCTGAGAGTCAAAATTGCTGCTGACATTTTCAGATGAAAAAACAACAACCTGTCTCTTATAAGGCCCTCCTTCCGGCGTTCTGGTTGTATTAATATTAGCAATATTGCTTGTAATGACGTCCATTTTCGCCCGCTGGGCCGCAAGTCCGTCTCCACATATCTTAAAGGGTGTAAGAAAATCCATGTTATTTAACCTCATTGAATACAGTTTTCATACTTCGCAGCTTTCTCGACAGCAGTTCAACAGACGTATTATACATAAGATGATTCTCTGCAAGATTCGTCATCTCCGCATCGATATTTACTCTCTCTCCGGAATCCACGACCTCACAGTCTATTGAACCGGCATTTGCAAACTGTCCGGAAAAATGTCTCTTGTCCGTGCTCGCTAGTTTCTTTTGCATCTCTTCCCCAATAATGCCTTTGAACTGCAAATCCTTGGATGTATATCCTGGTGTATCAATATTTGCGATATTTGAAGTTATTAGCTGGTGCCTCTGAGACCGGAAATCCATCATGGAAGACAAGAGTTTCATTGTCTTATCAAATTGAAAATCCATAAACCTCCTAAGCTCTATGAGCGGTGAAAAAATGAAGAAATACAGTTTTCGGAATTATATCTGCAAATGATATACCAACGGCGTCCAAAAAAGTGCGCAGGTCAAAGAAATGAAATGAATTATCTTTGAACCTGGCCGTGAGCTCTCTATGGCATAGACAGATGCCGTCCATTTTACCTGTCCTTTACTTTGCCGGACGCCATGCACTGGCCCATGTGAATGCCCTGCACAAAGGACGGAAACTGGTAGCCGATCTGCGCCATAGCAGTAACCGGGAAAATTTTTCCCGTTGCCTGAAGGAGACATCACAGTATGATTTGAACGGGGTAATGTTTATGCAGGATCAAGATATCTTTCTCCGCCGCTGCATTTCGTCAGATGTCCGATTCCAACCCCCCGAGAGGTATTTTTTTGACTGCCCTGATCATAAATTCGTCATTTTATACTCGTGCAGCTTATTGCGCATGGTGCGAACACTTATACCCAGAATTTTTGACGCTTTCGTCTTATTCCCATTGACCTCTTTGAGAGTATCGAAAATGAGGTTCTTCTCCACCTCCCATAGAGTTGAACCCTTAAGGGGGACACTTGACAAATCAGCCTCCATTGGTTCCCCGTTATCTCCCTCAAGGCACAAATGTTCCGGCCTTATTGGCCCTCTGTCTGCCATCAATACGGCCCTCTCGATAACGTTCTCGAGCTCTCTGACATTTCCGGGCCATGAATAGTTATTCAACAAGGCCTCTGCCTCCTCGGACAGCAGAGGGTCTTTCCTTCCCGTAAGCTCGCCATATTTCTTGAGAAAATATTCATTTAGTAAAGGGATATCGCCCACCCTGCCCCTAAGAGGCGGCACGCTCACGGGAATGACATTCAGTCTGTAAAAGAGATCCTCCCTGAACTTTTTTTCCGAAATGACTTTTTTCAAATCTGAGTTTGTTGTTGCAATTATCCTCACGTCTACAGGGATCGTTTCTCTTCCTCCCAACCTGTCGATTTCTCCCTCCTGGATGGCCCTGAGGAGCTTCGCCTGAAGCTGCATGTCCATCTCGCTAATCTCATCCAGCAACAAAGTTCCCCCGTCAGCCATTTCGAATCTACCTAATCTTCTCTGCATTGCTCCGGTAAAAGCTCCCTTCTCGTATCCGAACATTTCGCTTTCCAGAAGCGTGTGGGGAACAGCGGCACAGTTAACGGCAACAAAGGGCATAAGGGCTCTATTGCTGTGACGATGAATATACCGGGCAATTAGCTCCTTGCCCGTGCCACTTTCACCTTGAATCAAAACGCTGGATTTGCTTTTTGACACACATTTCAATAATTCAAGTATGGAAATCATTTTCTTGTCGCAGGTGATAATCTCCTTGGAAGATGACTGGTTTTCTTCTTTATCTCTCGACTCTCCCTCACTTGTTTCATGATGCGAGAATACATTTTTTACAACCGACTCGAGGTCCTCAAGGGAAAAGGGTTTCATAATAAAATCGGAAGCCCCTTCCTTCATTGCCTGAACAGCCGTATTAACAGTACCGTAAGCGGTTATCACGATGACATGCGTTCTTGGTGATATCTTTTTGACGCCTCTTAGCACATCCATCCCGCCTACTTTGGGCATTCGCATATCCGTAATAACGACGTCAAACTGCCCTTTGGAAAATTTCTTCAGAGCATCTGCGCCATCTACGGCTGCTTCCACTTGATACCCGCAGCTCAGCAGAGATTCAGACAAGGCCATCCTCATGGATGGATCATCATCAACTACCAAAACCGGTCTCTCATGCATGTCTGTCACCCAAGATACTTAAATAATTAGTGACTTCAGGATTACGCGTCTCTTGAAACAGAGGCAAGGTAATACTGAAGACTGTCCCTTCCTCTTCTCTGCTCTCTACGTCGATAGAACCGCCGTGTGCATGAACAATATTATGAACGATCGCAAGGCCCAAACCGGAGCCCCTCTCTCTGGTGCTGAAGAAAGGATCAAATATCTTTTTGAGATTATCCCTTGTGATGCCGTTTCCCGTATCTGAGATCCTGACTTCAACGCTTCTGACGCCGTCTTCTAAAGGCAGGTGAGAAACAACTGTTTCAATTCCAAGACATCCGCCGTCAGTCATCGCCTGTATGGCGTTTAACAATATATTGAGAAAAACCTGCTTAAGCATCTCCGCATCACCTCTGACACAGGGCTCAACACCTGAGTACTTCACTGATAGTGATATATCTTCCTGCTTGATAATCGGGTCGGAAAATCGAAGCACTTCCTTCACTATCCTATGAAGGTTAACCTTCCTCATCATGGGATGCTTCTGCGTTGTGAACAGCAGAAGGTTGGAAATCTTATTGTCCATATTCTTTACTGAGGTGATAATATGCGACAATCTTCCCTGATGTGTCTTGTCTTTCATATCCTTCATTAACAGCGAGGCGAATAACTCAATACTCCCAAGGGGATTTCTAATCTCATGCGCTATGTTTGCCGCCATCTCACCCATGGCCATGAGCTTTTCCGTTCTCTTTGCCATTTCCTCCAGCTTCTCGATTCTCGTAACATCGCGCAATATAAAAACTTCCCCTATGGTCTCGCCTTGTTCAGATCTCATAGGGGACGCGAAAATCTCTATGATTCTGTCCTTCATATTTACTTTCTTGCCAGTGTCCGTAAAGTGATCGGCATAGGAAAATGCGTTTTTGTCAAGATTCTTCAGATCACCAAATAACACTCTCACATGTTTTCCCGTGACCTGATCCTGGGAAATATTGAAAAACGTCTCGGCCCACTTGTTCAGCGTTGTTATCCATCCGGCGATATCTGTGACAACAACGCCGGTGGTCAGGCTTTCAAGTATGTTTCGGAGATAGTTCTTTACCTCCTCTTTTTCCGCTATCGTTCGCTTGAGTTCCTCATTCCTCAATTCCAATTCCCTGTTTATCTCTTGAAACTTCAGTTCAAGACTTGCAAAAGAATTCTGAAGCCGTTCGGTGGCCTGATTAAATTCATTGAATGATTTTTGTAAGAAGAGATATTGGTCTTCTGCCATTTCCTGATCATTCATGATAACATCCGATCCCTGCAGACAATCCTGCTCTACGGATGATTAGAGTCATACTTCTCATTCCAGCTATATTCTCTCAGTGCATAATCGGCGAGATTAGACCAGAAACCTTCGCCGCCCTTATTCTTCAATTCTGAAAAAGTCTTGTCTGCCATCTCTGAATTCTTCAATCCTGCGTACCCCTTCCCCATCCCATAGAGCGACCATAAGCCTTCGGCCCGCCCGCCAAGATATGACGCCGATTGCCTGTACATAGATATGGCCTCTTGGTATTCCTTTTTCTCAGACAGGCAATCGCCGAGACCCCTATATGAAGCAATTAGAACATCAACGGAGTATTTCTTGCTTTCCCTGTTGTAGGCTTCGATAGCCTTGCGATAACTGGCCATAGACGCTTCCACCGAATTTATTGCCTTCAGGCAGTCAGCATTCTTCAGGTAGACCTCTGCCATGCCTTCAATGCCTTCCCCATGAGCCAAGACCCTGGCATAAGCCGAAACCGCCTTATCAAACAAACCCTTTTTAAAGTAAACATTCCCCAAGATTCTGTCTACGTGCAACTGTATATACCCATCCGGAGCTGAATGCTGGATGATCGCTTTGCCCTGAGATTTGGTCCGGCGGCCATTCATGGTCAATCTTCGGTCTTTTTCCTGCGGAGTCACTGACAACCGCTGGAGTATCCTTTCGACATTATCATAATTTCGTCTCTCACAGTCGATATCAGCAATGGCAAGCAATATCTTGTTTCTATCGCCAACACTCCCCGAGGTCTTCAGAAGTTTTTCAAAAACTTCGGCCGCTTCATCATATAGGCCAACCCGTCTGAGACTGTCACCCATGCAGTATGCCGTCTTGAAATTATCTCCTGTGATCAGTCCGTGTTCTCGAGACTTAAAATATATCTCTGAAACTGCCAGATAATCCCCGTTCGCATAATTTTCGTCCACGATCCGATCGGCAGATGTCATGAAATACTTGACGACCTCTCCCTTGTACCTTCCATTGGAAAAGCGAGAGAGCAAAAGAGCATAGGTATCAAAGCTCTCCTTGTGTCTGTTATTCTTGTACAAGAAGTAACCTTTTTGAAAGAGCAGCTCCTCCACATAGTCGCCGGAAGGGGATCCGGCCAGCAGGTCATTATAAGTCTTAAGCGGGTCCTGGTAATTCCGCATTCCCTGAAAATATGACGGCAATCTCATCCCCGGCTTCTTTACACCCAGATTAGCCATGATAATTGCACTTTCCATAGCTTCACGGCTGGCGGGAAATTTTTCTATCAAAAGACTGAAAATCTTCAGCGAAAGGGGAAGTTGATCGAGTTCCATAAGGGAACGGGCAATGGCAAAAAGAACTTCTTTGTTGCTCTCCTTTGCCGGGAAAACATTGACATAGAAGAAAAATATCTTCAGTGCATCGCGATACTTCGTGCTCCGAAAGTAATGATATCCCACGTTCAGAAGGACATCTTCGGGGATGGTTTCCAATTCAGGCCACTTGTTCAAGGCATCATTATACCATTTATCGGCGACTTCCTCCTGATGCATCTGCGAGTAGCAATCACCCAGATTGAAGTAAGCCGTCTTAACGTATTCCCCCGCCGGGAACTTGCGGACATATTCCTCGAACTTCAGAGCGCTCTCGTCAAATTTTCTTGTCTTATAGAGCATTTCGCCGATCCTGAACGTAATCTCTGGAACGTAATGAGACTCAGGATACTTTGCGTAAAGATTTTCAAATTCCCGCTTCGCTTCATAATAAAAATCTAAGGCAGCATAGGCATTCGCTATTCTGTATAAGGCAATGGCATTGCCATCGCGGGAATCGGGATACTTCTGCACTATATTCTTGTAAAGATCGACTGCATTTAACAAATCATTCTTATTCCCATTTATTCCCAGGAAATAATGGCATTCCGCCATGGATCTCATAACCTTTTCCTTTTGGGGGGATTCTCCGGACTCCTGCGGCAAGACAACTTTGAACTTTTCCAGCGCCTCAGCATATCCTCCCCGTTGAAAGTCTCCCATGGCCTGATCATAAAGAGAATTGTCACCGTGACTGGCTGTTGTCACCGCATTCGGTTGACCTGTTCCTCGACCTTGCTCATCGCCGCTGCTGCCGTGAGTCGATCCGCTGAGCTGGATAATGAGCATTAGTATGAAGCCAGATGAGATTATGAATTTCTTCATTATTCTAGAACTTAAACATGTAGAGAGTCACAGACTCCCACACTTCGATTCTCTCGTTAACTGTCATCTCCAAATAACGGGTGGAGGTGTTCCCGTGCCGCACTGATACATCCTTTCGTTGTGCTTCAGCTTCATTTCCTGAGCAATTTACATACCACCTGTCTATGACTCGGCATTTCTCTTAATAAACGGAAACTTAAGGATGTTTTCCCGCCACATGGTGCCACCGTCTGAGCATGACTTACGTCAAATAGTCACCATGCCGGCCAATTTTTTGACCGGATCGCCTGTCCGGAAATAGCAGCATCCTTGCCGCATATCTTTCTTCCTATGGCAAGAATAATCTTGACGGAAAGTGCGTGTGTTGTTTTTTAAGCGGATCCTTTGGGAAGGTGCCAAGGATATGAACTGACAGACAAGAGAGAAAATTAGCAGGTTATTGGTGAATTATTGCAACAGGATTTCTCAGCCGTCACGCAAGCGCTGGAGATCCTTTCTGTGGTGTGCTGACATGCAGGGATAAAGGGCCGAATATGATAAGCTGTCAATGCCTGCGCCTGGGAAAATACTTGCTCGTCCAAGCGTCAATAGCTACTGACCAATCTTGAACCTCTTTAATTTCTCAACAAAAGTTGTCCTATTTAGATTCAGTAATTTTGCAGCCTTGTTTTTTGCTCCTCCAGCCTTTTCCAAGGCTCTGGAAAGCAAGTCCTTTTCAAGCTGATCAACATAGGCATTATAGTTGATTCCCTCATCCGTTATTTCCACGCCGCTCCTGACGATGCTATGGGAGTGTGCCATTGCTATTTTTTCCGGAAGGTCTTGAACCTCAATTTCACCTTCCTCTTTCAAGACAACGAGCATCTCGATTAAATTTTCGAGTTCTCGGACGTTTCCGGGCCAGGAGTACTTGAGCAGGTACTCCATCGCCTCCGGGGTGATTCGAGACACCCCCTTTCTCTTCAATTTGTTGAATTTTGACAAGAAATGGTTAGCCAAGATCGGAATGTCAACCTTCCTTTCTCTCAGAGGCGGCAAATCAATAGGTATGACGTTTATACGGTAAAACAGATCTTCCCGAAATCTTTTTTCCTCTATCGCCTTTTCCAAATCTTGGTTGGTTGCGGCAATAATTCTTACATCTACCTGCAGCGTCTTCACTCCTCCGATCCGCTCAAATTGCTTCTCCTGAAGCACTCTTAGCACCTTCACCTGCAGCGCAGGACTCATATCACCGATCTCATCCAGAAATATCGTCCCGCCATTGGCTAACTCAAATCTGCCGATTCTTGTGCGGAGTGCTCCTGTAAAAGCGCCTTTCTCATGGCCGAATAACTCACTTTCAAGCAGCTCTTCCGGAATAGCCCCGCAGTTTACGGCGACAAGGGGAAAATTGATTCTCTCACTGTTGAAATGTACGGCCTTGGCAACCAATTCTTTGCCTGTGCCGCTTTCACCATAGATCATGACAGTACTATCCGAAGTGGCGACCTTTTCAATCGTATCAAATATCCTTTTCATCCCATCGCTATAGCCGATCATATTGTCGAAATCATATCTTTTTTTCAAACTTCTCTTGAGGGCTATATTTTCTTGCCTGAGTTTCGCATAGGATAATGCCCTTTCAATCGTCAGTGTCACAAGATCATCTTTTAACGGCTTGGTTATATAGTCAAAAGCGCCGAGCTTTATTGCCGCTACGGCTGTATTAATAGTGCCGTGGCCGGTAATTATAATTACGATATTCTCCGGACTAATTTCCTGAATAAACTCGAGAAGCTGAAGACCATCCAAATTTGGCATCTTCAAATCAGTTATGACGAGGTCGTATCTATCTTCTATAAAGGCATCCCTGGCCTGCCTGCCGTCTTCGACAGTCGTGACCTCGCAGCCATGACTCTTCAGAAGTTCGGAGAGATTCTCCCTGCTCAATTCATTGTCCTCAGCAATTAATATCTTTGCATTTTTCATAATAGATTCTTCAAGAAGATCCTCAGTTGTGACGATATAAGACTCAGCCGGATTTGATTACACTTAATGTTAACAAAAATTGAACAATAGTCAAATAGAATATTAACATAATAGTCATTTATGATTGAGATTTTATAATATTCATGCATTGCCTAAAAAAAGAGTTAAAGTTTTACTGTTTTCTTCCGATAGAAACAACGAGGGATGAGAATACATTATGGCGGAGTTGAACGATGACGATTTCATCTTATCAAATTGACAATATTCTCAAGGCGTATAGTAAGCAGAACAAGGTCAAGATCGGAGCATCACTTCAACCGGACATAGCCAAAGGTGTGAAGTATGCCGACGTAGTCACTCTGGACTCCGGCGATAAAACGGCTGCTTACGACAAAATTTCATACAGCCTGATGGATATTCTCCTGAAATCCAAGAAGAATAATGACTGAGCGGGATCATTTACCTTTTTCCACAGACAATACACACGATAGAGCGCTTATGTTAAATATCAATGAAGTCAGTTCGGAAAAGAAATCCATTCTGGTAGTCGATGACGACATCGGCACCAGATCACTTGTTGTCGATGCGATATGTCAGGCGGGCGTCTATGCAGTTACTGAGGCCTCAGATGGCGTTGAAGGCCTGGAAAAGCTGGGCGAAAAGCATTTTGATATGGTCATATGCGATGTCATGATGCCGGGTATGAATGGCATGGATCTCCTGGACAAGATCAGGGAAATCAAACCGACGACGCACGTGATTCTTATTACGGCCTACCCGACCATCGGATTGACCGTTTCCGCAATGAAGACCGGTGCTGTAGACTTCCTGGCTAAACCATTCAATATTGACGATCTCTTATACAAGGTTGATGTCTATTTAAGGGCAAAAACAATTCTGAGTGAATATGACAAGCAGACAACAGCCACTTCCTTAACTACCAAGATAAGTGACTTATCTACGCGCAGCTACATATACGACAAGATCGAACTCACGAAAAACAATGACGAAATCTTTCAAGAAATGGTTGATCTCGCCTTGAAGGTCGTCGGCGGCGAGGCATGTTCTATACTCTTGTACGATAAGGATTCTCAGGAATTTGATGCCGTTGTCGTCAAAGGAGTGTCGCAGACTTTTTTTAAAAGCGTAATTATATCGTCTTTATATTCTATACTCAGAGATACCGTCCACAGGAAAGAGCCTTTGTTGCGAAACTTCATCAGAAACACGGCATATTCATCTGTCATCTGTTCGCCTCTGAAAATTAGGGACCAGGTCTTCGGTATCATAGCTCTTTCTGGAAAAAGTAACGAACATGTCTATACGGAAAGAGATCTTTACTATATCCAGAGTATAGCCAACAGGGCGTCTCTCAATATCGAGAACAGGATTCTGTATGAAAGTCTTTATACAAATCTCTTGAGTACCTTTCAATCTCTCGTTGCTTCAATACAAGCTCGTGATTACTACACGGAAGAGCACTCCGTGAGGGTAACGGATATTGTTATCAGAACAGCAGAAGCTATGAGTTGCTCCCCCAGTGAAATAGAATCGCTGAAGATAGCGGCAACTCTGCATGACATAGGAAAAATCTCCATACCGGATGACATACTGCTTAAACCTGGCCGACTCACTACTTACGAATTCGATGTTATAAAGAAACACCCGGTGATTGGAGAAAATATCTTGAAGCCCCTTCCCATCTTGGATACGGAAAGATTGATAATCCGCCATCACCACGAACGGTGGGACGGTACTGGTTATCCCGATGGCCTCAAGGGTACTAATATTCCCTTTTTTTCCAGGATGCTGGCAGTCGCAGATGCGTTTGACGCAATGACTAACAACCGACCTTACAGAAAGGCAATGGAGATAGACGCAGCTGTTGCCGAGTTGAAAAGAAATGTCAATCGTCAGTTTGACGAAGAAATGGTGGAATGTTTTATAAACGCCATGCATCAGCAATCAACCATTTCGCCCCGCGGGATTCTGACTGATACCGGGCATCTTGTAAAGCCAATCTGTCAAGAGTAGATCACCCTTGTAATCTTAATGCATCCCCCCATACCAGAAAAAGTCAGACCCCCGGCTGTATCGTAAAGATCGCGGCAGCAACATGGCGCTGTATCTAGGCATGCCTCGCAGCTCAAGCATGAAGAGAAGGACCCGGCAGGAAATATAGCGACCGCATGTTTCCCACCAAAAAACATTCGCTTCGCAGTTCTCGAAATCCTGTGGTGATGGACATGCTTCTGTCAACCGCGTTACCCGATTCGGATCACCTTATAGCGGGCGGTTAATGCCTGTCGACATGTCGTTCCGAACTGCAGAAAGACTTGCGGGCTTCAATTGAACTGCCGGAAATGATGAGAGCTGAGTAAATGTTGATATCTTGGCACAGCCGATTTCATATGCTGAGACGCTGCCGTTATTTTTTCTTTTCCTTTTTGGGGGGAATCGCTTGTTCACTCTTCTGAATATAACTGCCGGGATAGTTAATATCGATACGTTTTTTTTTCATGTAAGTCAGGGCTTCCTCGCGGTCTGCAAAACGACCGACCAGAATTCTGTATAAAGTTCCGCCGTCTTTCGCACTCATTTCAGTCCAGTAGGCATCAATGCCTTCATCTTTGAGCACCTTCGTGAACTCTGTAGCCATCTCTATGCCGCGAACAGCCTTGATCTGTATGGCAAATGGCTTCAACGCTTGGGGCTTGACGTTCTTTAACCTTGCCTTGTTCGATTTGGCAACCTTTATTTCGCGTTTAGCGGCGGTCTTCGCCCCTGCTTTTTGTGAAGGCTCAGGTTTGATTATTTTCTCCGCGGCAATTTCCTTGGGAGTTCCCGGTGGACTGACAGCAGCGGGACTCTGCTGAGTCTCCGGTTTAACCGCTTCCGCTCCCTTGATTTCTTCGGCAGACGTTGCAGCACCGGCATCAGGGCTTTGCACGGCCTCCTGTTTAATTGCTTCGGCTCCAGTGATTTCTTTAGCAATCTTTGTCGCTTTAGCGGTATCCACACTCTGTGAAGAGGTCATCTCTCTCGCAATCTGTACGCCTGTCTCATGATTTATATGCGCCCAAATGGCACCGGCTTTCTTGCTGTTCATGCGCAACATGATTTCAGCCGCCATTCTCCTATCCATCTTTTCGAATATGGCTGCCGCTTTTTCAGGAGGAGCGCCTTCGTATAGTCTTGCCAGCGACTGATATTTCTTGTCTCTCTCACCCTTTTGACTCTCCATTGTCGGCGACATTCTTTCCTCGAGAACCCTGAGGGCCTCCATTTTTTCGGCTACATCCTTTTTCAATGCCTCGATCTTTAGTTCTTCCTCTTTTAACGCCTTCTCTCGGTTGTCGAGTTCTTTCTGCTTTTCCATTAAATTATGCATGAGATTGCTCTCCTGCACAGATGGAACCTTGGTCTCTTCTCTGGGGGCTGCAGCCTCACTCGGACGAGACTGCGCAAGCACGGGGGCGACAAACCACAAAGACTGGTCGGGGTGACCCATATTCTTTACCGCGGCACTCATATAGAAAAACACGAAAATAATGATAGATACACAGAATTTTCTGCTGCAGAAATTGACCGATCTTCCCATTTTCGTTCCTTTTTCCCTGTTACCTCCAGGAAAAGTTTCCATAAGTTTGCTCATACAGGATTTCATCGGCGTAATCAACGATTTTTCTTGCCTCTTTACTGCGACAGACTAATGATGTCGTCTTATCGAGTACTGCCGGATGGTAAAAAGACTTCGGTCACGAATGCTCCTCATCAGTATTTTGCCTTGACAACTTTTATGTAACTCATTATGAATATGCATAAATAGATATACCGGATGCATGACTGATGCCTTAAAATCTCGTTTTATTCGCGTCCAAGATGCTTCAATTTTTCCGCATGAAGAGGGAACAGGATGCTGCAAAAAGGAATCTTGATTCCCGGCAGGCGGACTTAGAAGAACTTCTATGTGAAACCTCTCTTAAATGCACGTAGACAAACGACAGAAGAAGTTTACCATTATTATAATCCAAGACGAGAGACGACTGTGTTCCTTCAAGCTGCCGATGAACTTCTTAACAATCTGCCTTGTAACAGTCATTGGCCTATGCATTATCTCCTTCGCCGCAGTTCTCCTCCACAACCGTATGGGGGGGATCAAAGAAGAACTCACAGCTAATATTGGAACCCATGTTAAACCCCCGGATACAGGAAAGAGCGCGGTATCAGCCGACGCGGAAACGGCAATCGCCGTTACACAGTCTTACAACTTGTCTATAGAAAATTTCGAAGCCAACTTCGACCTTTCAAGAAAATTATTCCGCTATGCGTTTCTCCTGAAAAACAAGACTTCGAAAAATGCCCCGGCGTCGGGCTATATTTTCCTCATTCTGAAATCGGATGGATCGGGAGCAGAACGTTGGCTCGCTGATCCCCAAACGAATCTGTCCAATGGCGTCCCGCAGAATTTCAGGGATGGCGACCCCTTTTCCATCACCAGACATAAAGTCATAGCGAAGGACATCCCCATACAACATGTTTATGATTCCGCCTCAATATTTGTCTTTTCAGACGACGGCAAACTTGTATTAAGGGAGATTTACAATTTGAAGACCTGACGAGAGAAAAAGTTGAGGGGAACATCTGAAGGTGAAACCAAGAAACAACAGTATTTCTATAGTAACCAGAGATTGCAAAATTGAGGGGATTCTGCATTTCAGAGGGCATCTAATTGTCGAAGGAATCATAGAAGGGACGCTCCTTGCGGAAACTGTTTTCACGGAGAAAGATAGCAATGTTACAGCGAAGATAAGCGCAACTTCCCTGACCATAGCGGGATATTTCGAAGGGGATATTGAAGTCACAGGCACACTTACGCTTATGAAATCTGCGAATGTAAGAGGTAATATCAGATGCCGCAACTTGGTCATTGATGAAGGCGGAATCATAAATGGCAGCGTCAAATTTATTTCAGCAGAAACTCCCCAGAGCGCCCCAATTGATCCACGATATTCTTAACGCCACAGCCCCGATAACCTCCGCATAAACATAGACCCGGATAAAATAAAGGACAGCTTCATAAGAGAACCGGAGAGGGCTGCACAGGTTCATAAGAGCGAATTATGCATGGACACGATCTGGGTCCATAGGCAATGCTGGCTGTTCTATCGTTACTTTTTTGCAAAGGCGGTGCAGTCGAGCCTTCCGGGCACCCATATCTCTTGCTTTTCGTAAGAAGCCTCCGCTATGAGACCGGTCCTCTTGAAAGGCTCGTCATGCATCCGCTTTTACGGGGTATTCTAAAAAGTTATGGATAAATGAATAAGAATAGTGCTATCGTGGATTTAATAATTATCTGATGCGGACTGAATCAATGTCAGCAGTGGAGGATTGAATGAAAAACTTTTTCCCCAAGAAAGTGCTTTTGTCCCTGTGCCTGCTTGCCTGCATTCTCCTGCTTGGCCTTCAGGGAGATTCGCAAGTTTCAGCTGCACTGGAAAGAAGCATATACAAGAATCTCAAGACTTTCAATGAAGTGCTCGACATGGTGCAGAAGAACTACGTCGAGGATGTGGATTCAAAAAAACTGTTGGAGGGGGCAATCAATGGAATGATGAAGTCCCTGGATCCACACAGTACCTATATGACCGCCGAAATGTACAAAGATCTCGAGGTGGAAACGCGCGGAAGTTTTGGCGGCATCGGTATTGAAATCACTATAAAGAAAGATATCCTGACGGTTGTTTCCCCTATTGAGGACACTCCGGCCTACAACGCAGGCATCAAGGCGGGTGACCATATAATACAGATTGACGGGAAATCAACGAAGGACATTACTATAATGGAGGCGGTTAAGAAACTGCGGGGGCCGAAAGACTCGAAGGTTACCGTTACCATTATGCGGGAGGATATGACCAAGCCAAAGGATTTTGTGATAACCCGCAGCATCATCAAGATAAAGAGCGTCAAATCCAAGATCTACGATGAACACATCGCTTATATCCGTGTGTCTTCATTCCAGGAAAGAACAGCGGATGATTTGAAGAAAGTACTAAGGGATATCAAAGCGAAAAATGGTGTTCTTGAAGGTATTATCCTGGACCTCAGGAATAACCCCGGCGGCTTGCTAAATCAGGCGGTGGCAGTCGCCGATGTTTTCCTGAAATCGGGAGTCATCGTCACAACTAAGGGAAGGACAAGGAATATGGAAACGAAATCGGTCGCGAAAGACGATGGTGACGAGCCGATGTGTCCTATCATTGCTTTAGTAAATGAGGGCACGGCCAGTGCCGCTGAGATCGTGTCAGGAGCGCTGCAAGACAATGGGAGGGCATTAGTACTTGGCACCCAGACCTTCGGGAAAGGATCGGTACAGACTGTTATCCCGCTTGAGGACGGGTCTGCCCTGAAGCTGACCACGGCGAAATACTATACGCCGAGTGGGCGATCGATACAGGCCGAGGGAATAAAACCGGATGTCATTGTAAAATATATCAGACCTCCTGAGGACAAAGAGATGACGGATGATTTCATCAGGGAACGAGACCTCAAAGGGCACATAAAGCCGAAAAAAGAAAATGATACAAACAAAGATGAAGGTGCAAAGAAAGAGCAAGACAATTTAATGCAGGATAATCAGCTAAAGAGCGCCTTGGACATCATAAAAAGCTGGGATATAATGAAAAAGAATTTGAAGAGCTGACTTAGAGCGTGACCCGGCGGAAGTTTATAATGAAGAAGAGGCGAAAAGGTGGCTGGACGGTATTTGTCATAATCTCAGCGATAGTCATTTCTGTCATGGCGCTATACATGTACCATGCCGGGAACCAGGAGGTGAAAGAGACAAAATATACTCCGAGAATTGAGCCAAGGAATGCTCTCCCGGAAATGCATATACGAGACTCACAGGAGAAATACGGGACGGACAGCACTGTCCCTAAAGATAAAATTAGCCAAGCGAGAAAAAGGGTCGCCATTCTCATAGACGACATTGGTTATGATCTTTCACCGCTCTATGAACTTCTTAAGATTGATGCCTCCCTGACCTTTGCCGTTCTTCCGCACTATGCACATTCAGTCGATGCGGCAAATATTTTGCACAGGGCAAAGAGAGAAATTCTTCTCCACCTCCCGATGGAACCTCATACCTTCCCGGATGAAAATCCGGGGACGGGAGCCCTTCTTACGAGCATGAGTGATCGGCAAATCGAGGAAGAGGTTGATAAAGATCTTGATGCAATTCCCCATCTGTCAGGTGTAAACAATCATATGGGATCGAAGTTCATGGAGGACGAAGCGAAGCTGAATATCGTATTTAGAGAACTTAAGAAAAGGAATCTTTTTTTTGTCGACAGCCGGACGACCCCTCTGTCCAAGGGTCAGGAAATAGCGAGGAAGTTAGGGCTTCGCTTTGTCTCAAGAAAAATATTTATTGATAATGACCATGACTACATGACGATTTTTCGAAACTTGACAACCCAGATCGACGGGGAATTTGCCCATAGATCAGAAGCAGTCGTAATGATAGGACATCCCCACCTGAAAACCATTCAGGCTCTCAAGGAGGCAATACCGGTCTTAAAAGCTCGCGGCATCGATATCGTTCCCGTATCCATGCTCGTTCAATGATCTTCAAAAAACCGGTAGTTGTTTCTTTACAGACGTGTGGGTTGTTTGGAGATAATTGAGACAGTATGAATCTATATAATATGCGAAATTATTTGTACAACAAATATCTTCTGATCCTGATCTTATGCTGCCTTGCCGGATGTGCATCTCCGCCTGTGAAAGGCAGCATTTCAGCCGTCTCGGAGGGCACGGAGCGACCGTCATTCGATTCGACGTACCATTATTCGCTCGGCGTGTTGCATCTCCTTGATGACAACCTTGACGGAGCCATAGAGGAATATGAAAAGGCTCTGAGCCTCGACCCTCAATCCTCCTACCTCAAGACAGAGCTCATATCCGTATATATCGAACGAGGCGAGATACAAAAGGCCATCGCTCTCAGCAAGGAATATCTCGCAGAACATCCGAATAATGTAAACGCCCATCTTCTCTTGGGAGGGCTGTATCTGAACAGGAAGGATTATAAGAACGCCGTAGGAGAATATGAAAAGGTTATTGAGCTGGATCCGACCAACACATTTTCCCGCATATACTTAGGCACCATCTATGCGGAAACCAAGAACTACAAGAAGGCCTTGAAGATTTTCCAAGACCTAATCAAAACCAGTCCGGACCATCTCACCGGCAACTACTATCTGGCAAAGATATTAACGGATATGAAACGCTATGAGGAAGCTGAACAAAGCTTCAAGAAGACTCTGGCCATAAAACCCTCCTTTGAACCGGCGTTGATTGATTTAGGACTCCTCTACGAAAAGGAAAAGAAGACTGATCAGGCGATAGAATTGTATAGAAGTTTTATTGATCTCTATCCGCCGGGCACAAACGTAAGGATAAAACTGGGAGAAATTTTTCTCAGGGAGCACAAACTAGACGATGCAGAGAGGGAATTCAAGCAAATTCTGGATTTAGATCCCGGCAACAGAGAAGCGCGACTGGAGCTCGGCCTCCTTTACCTCGAAAAGGGCAGGCTTGACGATGCCATTGGCGAGTTTACCGTTTTGCTGGATGGGAATCCGAATGACCAGAGAGCCAGATATCTGCTCGCCTCAACGTATGAAGAGAAGAGGATGCACGGCAAGGCGATTGAAGATTTTAAAATGATCCCCCCGGATTCAGAACTTTACGGAAACGCGCAGATTAATATAGGGCTCATCCTGAAAAAGGAAGGTAAGATCGCTGAGGCCATAGAATTAATGGAAAGAGCCATTCGTAATAATAGAGATATGCCGGGGCTCTATGTTTATCTCTCCTCCCTATATGAAGAGGATAAAAAATTATCGTCTGCCGAGGGAATATTAAATGAAGGCCTTTCTGCATTGCCTGAGAGCATTGACCTTCATTATAGCCTCGGCGTCCTCTATGAGAAGACAAACCGCTTTCATGAGAGTATCAATGAAATGGAGTCGGTTCTGAAAATCGACCCGGAGAATGCAGATGTGCTCAACTTCATAGGTTATACGTTTGCGGACAGGGGCATCCGTCTTGATGAAGCTGAGAAGATGATCAAGAAGGCCCTCACGTTGAAGCCCGGGAATGTTTACATGATTGACAGCCTAGGCTGGGTATATTTCCGACAAAACAGAATGGACCTGGCCATAAAATACCTGAAAGAAGCAGCGGATGGCCTGCCTAATGATCCCACTATCGCTGAACACTTGGGAGACGCCTATACAAAGGCAGGCAAGGTAAGTGAAGCAGTCGAAGTATACAGACAGGCATTGAAATTAAACCCTGCCAATGGCGATCTGCAAAAAAAGCTCAGTGAGCTCATCAAAGGGAAAAAACCCTGATGCAGAAAGGATTGCCGTCGTTTTTTTTCATCCTGTCCGTCTTGCTCATTTTTTCCGCATGTGCCGTAACCAAAATACAGAAGATCAGCACAGTCTCCAAACAGAGTTTCTCCTCCCCCCTCGTTGTTCTGGAAAAAATCGACTCGGACAATCAATTCAAAGATGGCGTTAGAGCCATTGCGCGTATCGAAGTCAATACTCCTGATGGCCGTTATCCCCTGAAAGCGGCTTTAGTACTGAAGCAGCCGTCCTCATTGAGATTAGAATCAATACCTATCATAGGTCCAGCAGATCTTTTCTTGACCGTCCATGAGAATGTCCTGAAAGTTTTTGTGCCACAGAAGGGAAAATTCTATATAGGGAAAGCAACGACAAGAAATCTGGCGCATTTTCTTCCTGTTGCAGCAACAGCGCTCAGGATAGAAGACATGACGTCTATCCTGCTGGGCATGCGTCCTGAGATAAGAGGAGAAACCATTACCTTGGACGGTTCTTCCGATGGGGGCCTCTACAGAATTGATATCTTTTCTGAAAACAGAAAAATTCAATCTCTCTGGGTGGATCCGGAGGAGGATCACCTCGTCAGAGTCGATTTATTTACAGGCGACAGCTCCCGATTGTTCAGCGCCCGATTCATCGGGCGGGACCGCATAGAAAATATGACCCTACCCGAGAATGTTACGATTGCATATGGAGATAATGATAAGCCCGATATTATCATTCGCTATGTTGATATCGGGCCTGCGACGGGAATTGATGCGACGATCTTTGATCTCAAGCCCCCTCCCGGAATCATACCTATTCCCCTGGATCGATGAAATAGATATGACAAGAAGGGGTTAATTCTTTACTGTTCCTTTACTTAATTTCTACCAGTTTTGCCCTTGCTATCCTTGCCTGGTTGGTGTTGGGATATTCTTTTATTATCTGCTGCAGAATCAGCCTTGCACTCGCTTTGTCGCCGAGATTCAAGAAAGAAAGCCCCTGCTTCAACAGGGCGTATGGAACCTTACTGCCTTTGGGATAGTTCTTGACCACCTTCTCATATTCGAGTATGGCTTTTTCATATTTTTTCTCGAAATAAAAACTTTCCCCTATCCAGAATTGGGCATTATCAGAATACTCCGAGTCGGGGTACTGCTTCAGGAAATTCTGAAACTCTCCTCTGGCTTTTTCATACTTTCCCTCCTTAAAAGTTTCATAGGCCAATGCATATGCCGATTCCTTGTCCGTTTTCCCTTTTATGACATTTTTCGCAGCGATCTTTCCTGCTTTATCACCCTCCAAGTGGTTTTCTCTCTTTCCAATTTCAAGAAAGTCTTCTATAAAATTTATTTTTAAGGATATATTATCAAACTTTTCCCTCAATGACGTTATATCTTTTCTTAATCCTTCAGTTACACCTTTCAGACTTTGGATACTATCTCTCAGTTCAGTAATGTCTGCGCGCATTTCTGCCTGGCTCTTTTGTAAAGATGCCTGCGTCTCTTTAATCTTCGCAATATCTTTTCGGATGCCTGCATCTTCCTCTTTTAAGGCCGAGACCTGCCTGT
Source organism: Syntrophales bacterium (assembly GCA_049512055.1). Classification (GTDB taxonomy): domain Bacteria; phylum Desulfobacterota; class Syntrophia; order Syntrophales; family UBA2185; genus Fen-1135. The sequence goes on from JBEKXK010000005.1 coordinate 19,861, forward strand.
CAAAATCCCCATGAACGCGCTGCAGATCTTTGGTCGTTGCACAACCTACGGCGCAGATTAGAAATGCGAGTATAAGTAAGGATATGATTCTGTTCAAGCGTTACACCTCCCCATCATAACCCTACTATTTGGATGTGACGACAAAGTGATCTCTCCTGTTTTTTGCCCAAGCTTCTTCCGTATGCCCGGGATCCAAGGGTCTTTCTTTGCCATAACTGATCGTTTTTATTCTCTTGCCATCGATCCCAAGCTCAACGAGGTATTTCATGGCCTCCTTGGCGCGTCTTTCTCCCAAGGCAAGGTTATATTCAGTCGTTCCCCTTTCATCACAGTTGCCTTCAATGAGAACAATGTTATTCTTGTTATTGGTCAGCCATTCCGCAAGCTGTTTGAGAGTGTCCCTGCCTTCTGGTTTAAGATTGAATTTGTCAAAATCAAAAAGCACATTCTTGAATGTCATTGCTTCCGTTGCAGCAGCAGCCTTTGCCTCTGCTTCAGGGGCTACCTTTGCTTCCGCTTCTTTCGCCGGTGCCGGCGGTTCTTCCTGCTTGGCAGCCGTTTTCTCGGCAGCACCCTTCTCTTCAGCCGAAATTGCCTGATCTTTTACTGCGGATTTTTTTGCGCATCCTGTCATAACCATAATCGAAAGGCACACTATCAACCCGATAATCCCTATTATTGCAAGACTCCTCTTCATTGTATTCTCTCCTCTCTTGGTTGGCTTAAGGAAATTGGTAACTTGCCGATTTGAAGTCTTCTAAACCACAATCCATCCCAAAGGTCAACCACAAAAATTTGAATTTCTGCCATCTCTGCCCTATACAAATTGTTCAGTATGCATCCGGCCTGTCTATTCACAAGCTTTTCCATATCATTACGAAGGATTACCGGATAAGATAAACCACAAGCATGCGGTAATAGGTCATAAACGGTTAAATGGCAGACAGCGCATTCCCGACATATGCTCTGACAAACTTATTCTTTGAAGATCATCTTATTCTTGGCGACCAGGACGGGCTCATGCAGCCGCTTGCACTCTCGTACAGCACTCTCACGTTTAACCCGTTGGCATTCATCACGCAAATTTTGTGTTTGCCGCCGCGCCTCGTACTGAAGACCAGGTACCTGCCATCCGGGGACCAGGAGGGAGACTCATGGTCAATGTTGTCAAAGGTGAGCTGCACGGGGCTGCTGCCATCTTCATTTGCAGTAAATATCTGGAAGCGGCCGTTCGTCAACCCTTCATATGCAATTCTGCCGCCTCTCGGCGACCAGGATGGAGATGTATTATAGCTTCCGTCATAGGTAAGTCTTTTCACGTCGCCTCCATCCGCACCCATCGTAAATATCTGCGGTGAACCGGAACGGTTTGAAACGAAAGCAATTCTTTTGTTATCTGGCGACCAAGTAGGCGAAACATCGATGGCGAAATTATATGTGAGACGTTCAAGACTTCGGCTGCTGAGGTCCATCGCATATATCTCTTCGTTACCATCCTTGCTCAGGGTCAACAAGAGCTTCCTGCCATCCCTGGACCAGGATCCGGCCAGATTGATACCATCAAAACTTGCAATCTTCTCCACCTTTGCGCCATTCAATGCCTTCACGTAGAGATCAGGATTACCGTTCCTGTAAGATGTAAAAGAAATATTCTTCCCGTCGGGAGACCACCGCGGCGACAGTGTCAATGACTGGAAGTTCGTAACCCGGGAAAGATCAGTCGCATCGAAATTAATCGTATAGATGTCTGAATTTTGTCCCTTCTTTAATACAAAAGCGATCTTAGTGCCGAATACGCCTTCGTCCCCTGTTAGGGCGGAAAGAATCTCGCCGGCAAACTTGCGTACCATTTCGGTTCTATCTTCTATCTTTCCGGCGTACTGTTTTGCGGTAATGACCTCTCCCTTTGTTACATCGAAGAGATGGAATTCGGCGGTGAGGTCCTTGCCATTATACTGAAATGCCCCCTTCACCAGATATTCAGCGCCAATTACAGCCCAATCGGCAAACCTGATACTTTCCACAGTTAAGCCAGACTGTTTTTGATCTTCAAGGAAGGCCTTCTTGCTTATAATGTTAAAGAATCCCGTCATCTCCAGATACTTCGCCAGGGTATCTGAAAACCAGCTTGACAGCTCTCCCTGATAACCCTGTTGACTTATTTTCCTGAAATCGACAATGGCGATGGGAAATTTTTGGAAGGCGGGAGAATCTATGTCAATGTAGACCTTGCCCAAGGCGCTGTGAGGCAGACACAAAATGGAGAGCATCACCGCCATGAGTGCAGCTAACTTCAGAAGACATCTAATCCCGCAGTAATTCATGAATAAGACCATAGGCCCTTCATTAAGAATTCTCCCCTTCTATCTGAATTCCATGGAATGGAACCTGATACCGACATCGATATTGTTATCTCTTATGGAATCCGGAAAGGGAGGAAAAGGGCTTGCCTTCTTGATGGCCTTCATGGCTGACTCATCGAAATATCGATTCCCTGAGCGTTTCTCAAAACTCAAATCTACAACTGTGCCGTTCTTCAGTATCCTCGCCTGGATAATTGCCTCGATATTCTCCCTCGGCAGTATTCCCTGCGGCAGCGTCCATTTTCCCCTGATCCGGGACCAGATAAGGCTGTAATAGACATTCATCTTTGCGTTGGAATCAGCATTACTCGTCTGGCCCGCAGGGGCGGGCGGGCTCACCCCCGTATTCACCTTCTTCCTGATATCCTCGATTGCCTTGTCAACGCTGCTCGTCTGCTTTCTTTGAGTATCCAGTCTCTTGATGGGGACGGCGGGGACAGTATCGGTCCGTTTTTTCAAGATAGAAGATTGCTCACCGGAAATTGTTTGATTGAGTTCTCTGGCGATTGCCGATTGCGCTTTCCTTTCCTGGAGAACTTCAGAAAGACTTACGAGATTAACTGAATAGACGGGACCGAAGGTCCATCTTGGAGAGGGAAGAGATGGTGCAAAGAAAATGACAGTCAGCACTACAGTATGAATTATCAGAGATATAAGAATCATACTGTTCAGGCTGATATCATTGTCATCTCGCTCCTTTTGCATCCTGTATCATCCCGCGGAACATCACCTTGATTCCTCAGGCGCCTCCGTGATCATTCCCAGCCTGTCGACACCGGCCTTTCTGACTTCGGACATCACTTCCACGACAAACCCATAAGGAACATTCTTGTCAGCCCGCATAAAAACTTCTCTATCGATCCTGTTGGCAAAGATATTTTCCAGCTTTGCACTGAGACCAGTGACAGGAACCTTATTCTTGTTTATATATATCTCTTTCGCACTATTAATCGTCAGCACAAGTTTTTCCTCTGTCACGTCGATGCTCTTCGATTTAACCTGCGGCAGGTTGACGTCGATGCCCATCTGCAGCATGGGAGCCGTAACCATGAAAATTATCAGCAGGACCAAAACGACGTCAACCAGAGGCGTGACGTTGATTTCGGCAAGCAGCTTGCTGCCGCTATTTCTTCTTCTTCCGGGCCTCATAATACACTCTATTTTCTCACATAATTTCTTTCAATGATATTTAGTATTTCAGAAGCGAAGTTGTCCATTTCCATGGACATATTCTTTACCACATTGAGAAAGTAGTTGTAGAAGATGACAGCAGGTATAGCAGCTGCAAGACCGGCGGCAGTAGCAATAAGTGCCTCCGAAATGCCCGGTGCTACTACAGCAAGGGTTGCCGAGCCTCTTGTGCCAATACCCCTGAATGTATCCATAATGCCCCAGACTGTCCCGAATAACCCAATGAATGGCGATGCGCTCCCCGTTGTAGCCAGGAAGCTGAGTGTACTTTCAAGTCTTGTTGCTTCAGAACTGCATGCTCTGTTCAAGGCTCTTTCAACGTTATCTATACCCTTCATCTCCAGTTGAAGCAGAGTCGCTTCATCGGATTCCTTGGGGGATGACGCGCCCCTTATGACCTTGGTTATCTTCACCAGTTCCGTATAGCCGGCCTGAAACACCTCAGCCATGGTTGAATATTTGTATTTTTTCGCTTCAGGGAAAATATCGGAGAGTTTATTGCTGTTCATATACGAGTCCAAGAACATATTATTTTCCCTTTTTACTTTTTTGATGCTCCTGTATTTCATCAAAATAATAGCCCATGACACAACAGAAAAGACAAGAAGCAACAGCAGGATAAGCTGAACCATCAGTCCGGCATCAAGAATCATCTTGAGAATACTGCCATGAAAATGTCCTCCAAAACCAACAGCGGCAACAGAAGAAATCTCTTTCACTTTTTCACTCCTGAATCACTTATTTGCGGCAATGCCTGAGTCTGCGACTTATTATGGGTCATTACGTGTAATGGAAAAGCGTGGCCTTGTCAATAGATTTAGGATAGCGAGCGTGCAAAAGCAGAAGAAATTTCCAAGCCCAGAAGCTGACTGGCAGCAATCATTATAAAAACTCCGGCACAAAGGATACAACGTCATCAATGGCAGATGAATCACAAAAAATCATGGCCAATCTATCGACGCCGAGGGCAATTCCTGCTGACTGCGGCATGCGTGCCAAGTCTTCAAGAAAACGCTCCGATACGGGGTAAATTGATTTACCTATAGAATGACGATATTTGTTCACATTCAGAAACCGCCTGTGATGTTCTTGCGGATCTGTAAGTTCAGAACATGCGTTGGCTATCTCTTTCCCTCCCATATAAAGCTCAAACCGTTCGGCCAACGCAGTATCATCTTTCTTTTGTTTAGCGAGGGCTGACCCCGAAGCCGGATAATCATAGATGAAGGTCGGCTGAGTGAGTCCCAGGCGAGGTTCGATAGAGGAGACCATGATCTCATCGAAGCAATTTTCCGCCACTGCTCTATCCATTGACATCTGTGCATAGCAGGCAAAAGCCTCTCTTACAGATATACTCTCCCACGGTCTCTGCAACCCAATTGCTCTGCCCTGATAGTTAATTGCATCCCCGTAACCAAGATGACCGGCCACAGAGACAATCAGTTCCTCACATTCTTCCATGAGCCGGCGATAGTCCACGCCCCGGCAATACCACTCCAGCATCGTAAACTCAGGAAGATGGCATGAGCCTCGTTCGCCGTCACGGAAACACTTGCAGATTTGAAATATCATTGGATAACCAGCCGCAAGAAGCCGCTTCATGTGAAGCTCGGGAGATGTGTGCAAGAACGAATCGCCACACAAGACGGGATCAATGTGGGTTTCAGGAATCAGCGCCGGAATCATATGGGGAGTCTCCACCTCCAGATAATCCCTGCTCGTAAAAAAATCGCGGATCGCACGGATCATCCTGGCACGCTTCCATAAGATTTCCCGCTTCTTTGCCAGTCTCCCATCTTGTTCCATAGGAGTTTCAATCCTTGACTCTGGTTAGATATTCGCCGCTCCGTGTATCGACTCTGATCTTCTCGCCTTCTTCAACAAAAGGAGGAACCTGAATCTGATAACCCGTTTGCAGGGTCACCGGCTTAGTCTTGCCTGATACAGAATCGCCCTTGGCCCATGGGTCGGCTCGTATGACGACGAGATCAACGAAATTCGGCACGCTCACCTCCAGAGCCTTATCCTCAAAAAATAGGATTTCCACCTCCAGGTTATCAATAAGGAAATTTTTCGCCTCCCCGACTTGATCCTCAGTGAGAAAGACCTGTTCATAACTTTCGTTATCCATGAAGCAGTATTTCCCCTGTTCCTTATATAGGTACTGCATTTTTTTCTGCTGGAGATCTGCCGGTTCGAAATTATCCACGGAACGGAATGTCCGTTCAAACTGCGCCCCCGTAATCATGTTGCGCAATTTAGACCTGTATAGAGCCTGGCCCTTTCCGGGTTTGACAAAGTTGAACTCAGTAACGATGTAAGGCTCATTTTCAATCTTGATCCGCAAACCTTTCTTCAAATCATTCGCGCTATACATGTAACACATTCTCTCCTTTCATTCTAAATCACGGACTTACTAATTCACTTCTCCTATCCTGTCAAAAATATATTCGCCTCTCTCGCAGGTCGTCGTGTGAAAAGGAGACCCGGGATAAAGGGGACATTTCCCCTTGCCCCCGGGGATATCAAATACATATTGCGGCACACAAAGCCCGGATATGCTTCCCCGTATTTTCTCCATGATTTTTATTCCTGACCGCACTTCTGTGCGAAAATGATCCGTACCTTTCACCTGATCACATTGAAACAAATAATAAGGCTTGACGGATATCCGCTGAAGGCCATAGAAAAGGTCCCGCAGGGTTTCGTAGTTGTCGTTGATGCCCCGAAGGAGGACGGATTGATTTGCTACAGGGATTCCCGCCTCAAGTATCATTTCACAGGCATGCGCCGCTTCCGGCGTAATTTCATGCGGATGATTGAATTGCGTATTGAACCAAAGAGGCCGATGCTTGCGCAGCGTATCACACAGTTTACGGGTAATCCTCATGGGCATGACAACAGGAACGCGGCTTCCTATACGCAGCACCTCCACATGGGGAATGGAACGTAACGAACCGAGAAACCAATCAAGGATACCTTCTTTCATGGTGAGTGGATCACCTCCCGAAACGATGACTTCCCGGATATGCTTCGTCTTGGACACATAATCAACCATGCGTTCCATGTACCCCCTGCTCTCTTCGATCCCGCTTCTCCTCCATATTCGCTTGCGATTGCAGTGCCGGCAATATGTTGCACACTTATGCGTGACGATTGTGACGCAGCGATCCCGATAACGATGCACGAGGCCTGAAACAGGCATGTCCCGTTCTTCTTCGAGAGGATCGGCCACACCCCCGAGTGAAAAACTTATCTCCCTTTCATCGGGAAAACACTGACGGCGAAGGGGGTCGTTATCATCAGCTGCATTCATTAGGGAAAAATAATACGGCGTGACGCTGAGGGGATAAGACCTTGCCACGGTTTGATATTTCTTGAGGGCCGAAGGCGTCTTCTTGAGAACTGCGGCCAATTGAGGAATATTGCGTATCCGATTTTTGTATTGCCACTCCCAGTCATGCCAATCCTTCGATGAGACTCCTCGCCACGGGCCTGCGGAGATGGTATGGTTTTTCGATTCCATGGTTTATAATGCTTCAAATAGAGTTTATTGAAAAGTCGCTTCCATTATTTGATTCTATAGCATCAAACATTCATTATTACAAATTAGAATCCCGAAAGTTGTCATTAAGGCGTAAAGTTTGAGAATCAGTTCCAGGCATAGAATCTTGCCACTCCGGATATTATACCTTGAGCTGCTGCGTTAAGAAATGAATTATTCGAAAGCAACACAGCCAATGGAATAAACGTATACATCGCTTGCTCCCCCATTGGGAAAACATGCGACGACCGCTCAGAATGGCATGCCAGAGAGAGATTGTCGAGCGGCAGTCCGGTGAGTATTTCAGTATCAGAGAAACGACGCGATATCTATTTGGCATTGCATATTAGTCAGAAATAGACAATAATTAAGGCATATTTATCACGGAGTCGCACCGTGGGCTATAGGGAAACAATGCGGGACTACCGGAACAGATGAAAAGAAAGAAAAGCACGATATATGCAGGTGTTGTAGAATGTGGTCTTCACGAACTCGCAGAAGAATTCATTAAATCGGCCAGTAATGCCTTTCTATGAGCAAGAAAGAATCAAAAGGAAAATAATCGAAACATGCCCTTTTGCCAGCCCGAGATTTCCTTTGCGCCCCGGGTACTGTCCTTATTATGGGGATATCTTTGCTTAAGACCACAACGACGCTCCGGCGCCGAGCTGCAGGAAGGTCAAGGGAAAAAATCACGCGCTCTATCTCTCGCGATTACTTTGATCCGTCATGACAGGAAATATCTTTAAAAGGAGATCAATCTATGAAATCGTTATCGAAGGATGAACTGAAGACCTTGATGAGCAAACAGAAGGGTCCCTGCATCTCAATGTTTATGCCCGCCTACCGTGCCGGCGCTGAGATCCAGCAAAATCAAATCAGATTCAGAAATCTGCTTCGTGAAGCTGAGGAAAAATTGATCGCCGCTGGCTGCCGCGCCCTGGAGGCGAAGGCATTGCTCGAACCTGCGCAGGGACTTTCAGGCAATATACCTTTCTGGCGACAACAGAGCGGCGGTCTCGCCGTATTCATATCTTCAGATGTATTCCTTCACTACGGCCTGCCCATAAATTTTGATGAACTGATAGTCGTGGCTGACCGTTTTCACGTCAAACCTCTTCTGCCCGCCCTGAGCGGAGACGGGCATTACTACATTTTAACGTTGAGTCAAAAAGGGAGCCGCCTTTATGAAGGCACAAAACAGGACATCAGAGAAATCCAGATTGAAACGATACCCAAAAATCTTGCCGAGGCCCTCCAGTACGATGAGCTGGAAAAGCAGGTCCGCTTCTATAGAGGCACGCCGCGGGGAGGGGAGCGCGGATCCATGATGTCCGGGGGCGGCGGTGAACTGGACGATGCGAAGGAAAACATTTCAAAATATTTCCGCCAGATCGACAAGGGCTTACATGACCTACTGAGAGGCGAACGGGTACCTCTGGTGCTTGCCGGCGTCGATTATCTATTTCCGATTTACAGGGAAGTGAATACGTACCCTTATCTCATGGAAGATGGGATTCCTGGAAACCCCAAAGGAATAACTGCGGAGCAGTTGCATAAGCTGGCTCTTGAGATTGCAAGGCCTTATTTCCAAAAGGCTGAAAATGACGGCATCGCCCAATACCGGCAATCTTCCGGCACGGGATTGACCTCCGGCGACATTAAAGAAATTGTCCGTGCCGCGTGTGACGGGCGGGTTGGTCTGCTCTTTATCGCCACAGGTCATAAACAATGGGGTGTTTTTGACTCGGAAACGAAGGATGTTCAAATGCACCAAAAGATGGAACCGGGCAGTGAGGATCTCTTAGATTTTTCTGCAATCCAGACTCTGCTGAATGGCGGCACTGTCTTTTCGCTTCCCCAGGAAGAAATGCCCGATGATAAACCAATCGCGGCTGTATTTCGTTATTGAATCGAAAAGCGTAACGTCTCCATCCATTTTGAACATACTTCTCATATGGATTTGCGGAATAGCAAAGTAAATGCGGCACGGCTTTCCGTGCTTTCGAATACATCTCTTGTGGTCATGAAGATCGCCGTCGGGTTCCTGATCGGATCGGTGTCTATCATTTCCGAAGCGATCCATTCCGGAGTCGACCTTCTCGCTTCCCTCATCACGACATTCTCCGTCAGCAAATCGGACATGCCTGCCGATGTCGAGCATCCCTTTGGCCACGGAAAAGTCGAAAACATCTCCGGCACTCTCGAGGCGCTGCTCATCTTTCTCGCGGCCCTCTGGATCATCTATGAGGCAATCAGGAAGCTCCTTGATCCGGAGCCTATTGAATATGTCAGTTGGGGCGTGGGGGTGATGTCAATTTCCGCGCTGGTTAATATAGTCGTATCAAGAATGCTTTTCAGAGTCGCAAGGGAGACTGACTCTGTTGCACTCGCAGCAGACGGCTGGCATCTGCGCACCGATGTATATACCTCTGCCGGCGTGATGGCAAGCCTCGCCCTGATCGGGCTGGGTCACCTTATTTCACCTGCCGCCAATCTGTACTGGCTTGACCCCGTCGCAGCGATTGCGGTGGCGTTGTTTATTATGGGCGCTGCCTACAGGTTGACTCTCCAATCGGCGCAGGATTTGATGGATGTGAAACTTCCCGCAGAAGAGGAGACGTGGATCCGGCAGCTGATAGTGACGCAGAAGCCTGTTATACACGGCTTTCATCTATTGCGCACGCGCAAGGCGGGAAATTACCGCTTCGTTGACTTCCATATAAAAGTTGATCCTTCCATGTCTGTCGAGGACTCTCACAGGATCACCGATGAGTTATCCAGAAGCATAGAAAGTCATTTCCTCAATACAAGTGTCACTGTTCACATCGAGCCATGCGACGGCAGATGTGATGACGATTGTCTATCCGGATGCCTGCTACCGGAAAATGAGCAGAAGGCGGCGATGCAGAAATACCGTCGGGTCTGACAAAATCAGGAATACTCGGTCAGAAATGTCCTCAGCCCTTATATATAAACCTTTCAAACAATTTATGGAAAGGTGTCCAGTGCGAATCGTCAGCGGATGACTGGATGAATTCCTGGAAGGCATTAACCTTCGCGTCAAGATCGTCAATAAAATGCACGACTAATGCTTCCGGCGTCTTCGGACGCTTTGGCGAACCGAATTCCTGAGTGCCGTGATGGCTCAATATCAGATGGCGGAGCTCCATGGCAAGCTGCTCCGGAAAACCCTGTAAGGCGGCAATTCTGGCATCGAGCATCTCCAGACCGATCACAATGTGCCCGATCAGTCTGCCCTCATCGCTGTAGTCAAACATCCTGTCATAGGTATATTCATAAATCTTGCCTATGTCATGAAGGATCCCCCCGGATATGACAAGGTCCCTGTTGATACCCTGGTAATGCTTTGTTACAAGATCCAGCAGGCGTATCACTGAGAGCGTGTGTTCAAGCAGGCCGCCGATGTAAACATGATGAAAACTCTTTGCAGCAGGGGCCTTTTTGAACAAGCTGGCCACCTCCTCATCATGGAAGAACAAGTGTAACAACTCCTTCAAGCAGGGCGTTTCGATTTGCTCGACAAAGTCCATTAGATCGGCGAACATCACATCGATGTCTCCTTTTGCCGCAGGCAGATATTCGGCCAGATCAACGGCGGAGTCATCGACCTTTCTGACGCCTGTTATGGAAAGTTGAACGGTGCTTCTGAAACTCACTGCACCTCCCTGTGCCTTGATCACATCCCCCTTGCTGAAGGCTTTGTCCCACTCGATTGCATTCTCCCAGATCTTTCCATCAACCTCCCCAGTCTTATCCTTAAGACGAACGTTCAGATAAGGCATCCCTTTCTGAGAGAAAGCGAGATTCTTCTCGGTCACGAGAAATGACTCGTTCACTTTTTCACCCGGCTTTATATCTTTGATATAAACACTTTTGCTCTTCATATTGGCACCTGCCGTTGCTTATCGCCGTTTACTCACTTCTCTCTCAAGATGCGGTGATCACCCGCCCTGATAGTAAGCTTTGTTATGTCAAAGTACTCCATCAGCGGTATGATGAATTTTCTTGAAAGACCTGTCAACTCTTTCATGCTCGCCGGTGTAGCCTTTCCCTCCCTCACAAGAAGGGCTTTGTAATTTTCCCGCAGCCTCGCTAAGACTTCTTTATGAAAGTAGAGATCTTCATTTATCTTTATCAGGGAACCTTCTTTGAGCATCACTTTGATGACGCTTTCTGCCAGGCTCCATTGGCCCGCAAACTTTTCCATAAGCTCCTTGATTGTAGGAGGAGTAAGCCCTGCATCCATATAGGTCTCCCCAATCTTGCTTCGCAGATCCTCCAGCTCTCCCTTCAGATTCACACGGTGTCCCGACAGGCGAATATTCTCCCTCTCGACGACTATTTCCCCTCTCTTTTCAAGCTCTCTGACAGCCATATTAAAGAGCCTTTGTCTGGCGAACTGTCCTGCCGTACTCCTCAACTCTTCTTTCGATATGCCTTCCTTCAAAGGATATCTCTCATGATAGGCCCGCATTTCGAGGAGAATCCTGTCCTGAAGGTTCTGATAAATGGAGGAAGATACTATCCTGGATTCATCAGCATCCACGACGACGACCTGCTTTCTTGAAGACAGAGTTCCGAGAATATCCTTAAGGATACTTTGATGAATTCCAGTTCTCATTTCAAGCTCAGATATGCCAATGCCCTCAATTCCTGACCGTTCAATAATAATCGCCGCCCTCTCTGTATCACTACCATCAAGCAGGACATCAATTTCACGATTCACCCTATCAGATTTTCTCTTATGTTTCTTAGGCAAAGGGTCGACGATCATCCCACCGCCGATTGTCGTTACAGGCGAGTAGCTTCTGATGACAAAACGGTCTCTTGCCATTGCAACAATGGGAGACTCAAGAACTACTTGTGCAGAAGCCTTGGCTCCAGGCTCCACGTCTTCGCGGTCGGGGAGTATTATCCTGCCGATTACTTCATTCGTTCCCACATGAAACCGCACCAGGTTCCTGTTCTTCAGTTTCTTAGTGTTACTTGACAAATACTCCGTGCACACGTCCAAGCGGATCGAGGGCTTAAGAGTCCCGGGCCTGGCGAGTACATCTCCTCTCACGATCGTATCCTTTTCAACGCCCTGGAGATTTATGGCAGTCCGCTGACCCGCCTCGGCAATGGTTGCGCTCTGATTATGGATCTGTATGCCTCGCACTTTGGCGGTAACCCCCGGCGGCAGTACTTCCACCTCTTCGCCCAACTTTATATCTCCGGAAATCAGGGTTCCGGTGACGACTGTCCCGAATCCCCTCATCGTAAATGCCCTATCCACAGGCAAACGGAAGACGCCCGGACCTGATTCTCCCTCTATATCCGCAGCCACTCTGCCGAGGGCATCCAGCAATTCCTCGATCCCTGCACCTGTGATTGAAGAGACAGGTATGACAGGGGATGCCTCCAGAAAAGTCCCTTTCAAGAATTCACGGACATCGTCTTTCACCAGATTAAGCCATTCCTCTGCTACCATATCGGCCTTGGTAAGGGCAACAAGACCTTTCTTAATGCCAAGGAGCGAGCAGATATGAAGGTGTTCCCTCGTCTGGGGCATGACGCCCTCGTCTGCCGCGATTACCATAATCACCATATTGATGCCGGAGGCGCCGGACACCATATTTCTTATGAATCTTTCATGGCCGGGAACGTCCACAATACCGAATGTCCGGCCGTCCGGAAGAGTTAGAGAGGCGAAGCCAAGTTCAATGCTGATCCCCCGCTCCTTCTCTTCCTTGAGTCTATCCGTGTCGATACCGGTGATGGCTTTTATAAGGGCTGTCTTGCCATGATCGACATGGCCGGCCGTACCTATGATGAAATGCTTCATGGAACTTAAATAACAAACTACCTGGCGTTTAACAATAACAAAAAAAATGGTCCTTTCTGCGAAAATTAGAAGGGAGCCATTCGCCGGATAGGCGAGAGGCCATCTGCTCCCGCATCACAAACAAAGGTAACAGATGATTCCGTATCACGGTGACGGGAGAAATAGTTGCAGGGGAAAAGCGATGGAAGATCTAAGGCGCGTCAAAAAAAATATACGAAGCGAATTGAGAAGATCTGAAAGAACGATCCCCTAACCTGCCCGAATGAACCGGGGACCGTGTATCACGGATGCCATCTATAAGAATATGTCGCGAGTGTTATGAGTCCCCGGAGTCGTCTGGTGTCACTGAATCCCGCCGCCTGTCACTTTTCCGTTCTTGACGATGAAGTAGCGATGGTAATAGCTCCAACCCATGGGGTCGGGGACCCTGTAGACGAGCTTTTCCGAGCCATCAGGCTGCACTTCAACCCAGAGTGGCGTTCCGAAAGTGTCCGTCACGGCTTTGACCGGGTCCGGATCGCCTGCATAGTAGAACTTGTCCCACGAACACGCGGACACTCCGCACAGGAGCATCATAAGAATGAGGATGGCAGTTATCCGAGCCAAGAGTTTCCTTGCGATTTTTTTCATAATTCCCCCCTCTGTCATTCTCCCTTCGGGTCGTGATGAGAGGACATATTGCGTGACGGCATGATGGAAACGAGACGCTCCAAAATTCGCGTTGAGGGTTCCTGACAGGAGACCTATAATCACCGCGTCCTGCCGGCTTCATGATGAAGCGCCTTTATAATAAAATAACGAACTGCTCGGTATTTGACAATAACAAAAATTTGCCTTATGCACCGCGTAGCCGGCAACCTCAACTGGCGTCGCCTCTGCGCAGTCATCCTCAAAATAGGTTTTGCCACTCGCGTCAAGCCCGGTATCGTCACTCGCTATATTTCTTGTTGAAATTCCGTTGACATGGCGAACATCTTCCCTCTATATTGTCCACAATGAAATTGGAACCGTAGTCAGAGATAATAGAGGAAAGCATATGGCAGTTTCAGCCAGCAAGAGGCTTCTTCTAAGCAGCGTTTGCCGCCCTTTTGGTGCAAAATACGGCGACAGTTTTAACGTAACATGCGACGGCGCCCATCAACTTATGTGGGCGCAAGGGCCGTTTCGGACCTTCACCACCACCAACCAGTGGGGAATTGATCTCATCGCGGAAAATATTGAGATACCGGCCATTACCCTGCATTATCCGACAAGGGCGCAATTCATAAGGGAGATAAGAAGGGGGTACGATTATATCGGTATAGCTTTTGTCCATGCGACAAGACATAAAATGATCCCTATGGTTGAGGCTGTCCGCAGGTACACGCCTCAGTCCAAGATAATCTTGGGAGGCTATGGTGCGGCATTCCCTGATCACGAGCTCAATCAATATGCCGATTATATCTGTAGAGGCGAAGGTATAGAATTCATGAGAAGACTCCTTGGGGAGTCCGCAGAGAAGCCCATTGTCCAACCTACCATAGCCAGTAGGTCCTATGTCATGTCCCTGCCGCTTCCCAGGGAGGGTTATATATTTGGCGGCCTTGGCTGTCCATTCGGATGCGATTTCTGCGCAACATCCCATTATTTTCACCGCAGACACATTTTATTGCTCCCCGATGGTAAATCTATTATCGATTCTATCAAACGATTACGGACGTTATATCCGCGAATGACCAGGTTCTATCTCTGTGATGAAGATTTTTTTGTCAATCGGAAAAGAGCGATGCAGTTCTTGGAGGAAATTCGCAAGTCTGATTTGCCGCCCCTTTCGATGATGGGATATGGGAGTGTTAAGTCTTTGTCACAATTTTCGGCAGCAGAACTGACAGAGATGGGATTCGATCTCTTATGGATAGGCTTCGAGGGCAGGCGGGCTGAATTCAAGAAAATGGAGGGCAGGTCATTTTCGGAGCTGTTTGCAGACTTGCGAGACCACGGAATCAGCATAATTGCATCCATGATAATCGGATTCGATTATCAGACGCCTGAGATCATAGCGGAGGAATTCCGGGAGCTGATGGGCCTTAAGCCATCCGTCTGCCAGTTTCTCATTTATGGGCCGGCCTTTGGCACTCCGCTATACAATCGGTTAAAGAAAGAGGGCAGATTTCTTCCCACTATGGACGTTCCGCAGAGGTGGGACGGCTTTTGGTTGGGCTTTAGACACCCACACATAGGTGAAGAAGAGATGTCAAGAATTCAGATGGGGCTTTATCACAAGGAATTTGCCGTTATGGGACCTTCCGTATTCCGCATTCTTGAGAATCAGCTGAAAGGATACGTGACACTCAGGGATCATGCCTCTCCACGAGTAAGGGCAAAGGCACAGGTCTACAAAGATAGGGCCCGTAAGGCCTTGATGCTTATTCCTGCAAGCAAGAGACACTTGCATCACGAAATTAATGACTGGCTCGACGACCTGAGAAAGCAGATAATTTCAGAGACGGGAGATATGACCGCAAAGGAATATCTACTGTCAAGGTTCGTTCCCCTTCTAATTAAGTCTACAGACCTGAAGCTGCGCTTTAATACGGGAATGCAGCCAAGGTTCACAAGACGGGTATACCGGATGCAGTTGCCTTCTTGACTTTTTAGACTCATCCGTAAAGAGAGCAAGTTTTCCCGGGTAACCGTTCATCTTTCAGATTTCAATGCCTTAGCCTGTAACTTATCGTGTGACAATAATTCTCCACTTGAAATGTTCAGATTAAATTTGTTAGCATTAATTCCTTTTTAAGAGGATCATGGTTCTATGAGGATACTATGTCTCGATTACGGCAGTAAGAGAATAGGCGTCGCCGTTTGTGATGAACTTGGCATGACGGCCCAGGGGCTCGCCACCATTACCCGGAAAAATCGTCGGCATGATCTGGAAGAGATTGCCGGATTCATCAGGACCTATAATGTGGAGAAAATTGTGATCGGCTATCCCATAAAACTCGATGGCACCGAGGGCATTCAGTGCGAAAAAGTCGGCAAATTTGTATCTCTCCTGGAATCCACATTCTCTCTGCCTGTCGACAAATGGGATGAAACGCTTTCCACAAAGGAGGCGGAAGAAATCCTCATTCGGGCTAACGTGGCCAGAAACAAGAGAAAGACTATAGTGGATAAGCTCGCCGCCAGCTTGATTCTCCAGGGATACCTGGATGCCCAGGAACGCCGCGACAAGTCTCAGTAGTTATCAGACTGACCAATTATATGAAGATCCGAACCAAAACTCGTAAACATAGAAAAAGCCCCACCGTCATCTTAACGGTCATAATCATTTTTGTTCTGTTGGTTGGTCTCTACTATGCCGTAAGTCCCATAGACCATCGTAATGAGATCGTCACCGTTGATATTCCGAGAGGGACGAGTTTCCTCCAATCAGTTGACCTCCTTGAAAACGCGGGCCTCATAAAGAATAAATATCTGTTTTATGTTTTAGTGCTTGCAAAAAATGCGCGGGTCAAAATCAGAGCAGGCGAGTATGAACTGTCAACATCCATGTCACCGCTGGATATCATAAATAAGCTGGTAACGGGCGATATTAAATTATATAAAGTTACTATTCCCGAGGATTTCACGATTGCCGAGATTGCTGCTTCTCTGGCCTCTTTCAAACTGGTCGACGAAAAGGCATTTGTGTCCCTCTGCGAAGACGCAAAGTTCGTCGCTTCACTGGGCATACAAGGCAAAAGCGCCGAAGGATATCTGTATCCCGATACATACTTCTTTGACAAAACGATTGGTGCAAAAGAGATAATCAAGAGCATGGTTAAGCAATTCTGGAAAAACTTTACCGATGAGATGCACGAAAGGGCGGAAGAGCTCGGCATGACGATACCCCAGGTTGTGACGCTTGCTTCCATAATAGGTAAGGAATCGGGTTTTAAAGATGAAAAACCTCTCGTCTCGGCCGTTTTTCACAATAGACTGAAGAAAAGAATGAGACTGCAAAGCGACCCTACTGCCGTTTACGATCTCAAATCCATCACGAAGGTCATTAAAAGAAAGCACCTTCAAAAGAACACGCCGTATAACACATACGTGATTAGTGGATTGCCGCCCGGCCCTATCGCAAATCCGGCTATAGATTCGCTGCAGGCAGCCCTCTACCCTGCCTCAGTCAATTACTTGTACTTTGTTTCCAATAACGACGGTTCTCACAAGTTCTCATCCAGCCTCTCAGCTCATAACAGGGCAGTCTTAAAATATCAAATTGATAGAAAAAAAGAGTGATTTTTTTCTTGACAAACAGATTTTCCCTCCTTATAGTTAAGCCAAGTGGAGTAAAGTGGCTTATTGTGGAGGAAAATCTCTCATGTCCGTCTTCAGGGGTCAGTATCATCATTCGATAGATGCCAAGGGCCGGATCATCTTTCCTGCAAAGCTGCGCGAAGTTTTCACTGAAAAATACGATAGCAAGCTGGTTATTACAAACTGGGACAATTACCTGATGGTCTTTCCCTATGATGAATGGCGTATCCTCGAGGAGAAGGTCAGCCATCAGTCTCTATTCAGAAAAGAAGTACGGGCCTTCCAGCGTTTTTTCATGTCCGGCGCCGTTGATTGCTCCTTCGACAGTCAGGGCAGGATCCTCGTTCCCCCCAACCTTCGAGAATATGCGGGCCTTGAGAAAGATATAGTCCTGGCAGGCATGATTAAGGTCATAGAGATATGGAGCAAGGAACGTTTCGATGACGAGATGAAGAAGAGCGCAATCGACATCGACAGCTTCAGCAAATATATGGCGGATCTGGGAATATAGAAAAAGGCCCATGGAATGTCCTCCTTTCATATACCGGTCATGCAGAGAGAGGTTATTGAGTCCCTTCGTTGCGGGCCGGGGGGAATCTATGTTGACGGAACCGTGGGTGGCGGGGGTCATGCCTGCGAGATTCTTCGTCATAGCGCACCAGACGGCTTATTGATAGGCCTGGACGTCGATGATGACGCCTTGCGGGAATCGGAAGAACGATTAAGACCCTTTGGCAGCAGAAAGATCCTCGTAAAGGGCAATTTCGCAGATATAGATACAATCTTGGCTTCTCTGAACATCAGGGAAGTTGATGGCATTCTGCTCGACTTGGGGGTTTCAGCTCATCAGCTGAAGACGGCTAACAGGGGTTTTAGCTTTTCCCTGAATGCTGCCCTCGATATGCGCATGGATCAGAGCAGAGGGCTCTCTGCTTACGATATTATCAACACGTTGCCGGAAGAAGAGTTGAAGCGGATCATTAAGGACTATGGCGAGGAGATGATGGCGCAAAGGATTGTGAAGAGGATCTCCATACGAAGAAAGACATCCCCCATCGAAACGACGGCAGAACTTGCCGATGTTATTGTCAAGGCCTTGCCGTCCACATTCAAGACAAGGAAAATTCATCCCGCAACCCGAACTTTCCAGGCAATCAGGATATACGTCAATAACGAGCTTCTAAATCTTCATAATGCCGTAAATCGCGGCGTGGATGTACTCAGGAAGTCGGGGCGCTTTTCTATCATATCGTTTCACTCCCTGGAAGACAGGATTGTCAAGGACGGCTTCCGCTCGTGGGAGAAGGGATGTAACTGCCCTCCGTCCCTGCCCATATGCGCCTGTCATAGAGAAGCAAAGGTGAAGGTATTGACCAGGAAACCAATAGCGCCTGCGGCTTCTGAAATTGAATCTAATCCGCAGGCAGGAAGCGCGAAGCTAAGAACGGCCGAGAGGATTTAGAAGATGCAGTCAGAAGAAGTCATCCATGGAAATGTCTGCGATGTGGAGAAGGCTCCGACTCAAATAAAATATTCGAATTTTATTTTTGTCACTTTAGTGCTCATGGCAGTCGCCCTTTTCTACGTGTGGTCACATATCCATATGACGGAGCTCGAGTACATGGTTGCAGCGGAAATGAGTATAAAGGAAAAGCTTGTCGAGGAACAGAACAAGTTGAAGGTTGAGATCGCAACCTTGAAGTCACCTCAGCGACTTGAGGCAGTAGCGAGAGAGCAGTTGCAGATGACGTATCCTACAAGGGATCAGGTCATCATCCTCAATAACGATGATACGGCAGGCACTGATAAAACAGACCCTAATAATCAGGGAGTGCAGCAATGACGGGTGAATCAAAAAAATGGCTGAGATTCAGGATTGTTACCATACTGTTATTTTTCTTGGTGCTCTTCATTGCGCTCATATCGAGGGCGTTCCAGATTCAGGTGCTTTCCGGAAAACTCCTGAAAACCCTTGCCGAGAGGCAACACATAAAGACGCTGCAGATCGAACCGGAGAGGGGCATTATCTTTGATCGCAACGGCGAAAAACTCGCCGCGAGCAGTATGGTGAGTTCCGTATTTGCTGACCCATCGAAGATAAGCAATACCTCTGAGGTCGCCGAAGTGTTAGCCCCTATTCTCAATTTAGATAAGGAAGCTATTGTAAAAAAACTTTCCGGCTCAAAAAATTTCTGCTGGTTAGCGAGAAAAATCCCTGCCGACCAGGCGAGCAGGATAGAGGCCCTGAATATCGATAACGTCTTTTTGATTAAAGAGCCGAAACGATTTTATCCAAACGGGGAACTGGCCGGCCGCCTTATCGGATTCGTAGGATTGGACTACACCGGCCTCGAGGGACTGGAGCTCAAATATGATAACTACTTGAAGGCGACACCGGAAAAGCTAATCTGGGCGCGGGATGCAAGAGGAAACCGACTGTATCCGCGGATTGAAAAACCCATCGTGCAGCAGGAAGAAGGATATAATCTCATTTTGACAATCGACAGCCGTATCCAGCACATCGTGGAAACGAATTTGCAGGAAGCGATTACGGCGAAAGGCGCAAAGGGCGGCTTCGTCGTCGTCATGGACCCTAAGACCGGTGAAATACTCGCCCTCGCCGATCAACCCGGCTTCGATCCAAACAAATTTTCCACTTACAATCTCGGCAAAGGAAAAAATAAGGTCATTACAGATTCTTTCGATCCGGGCTCAACATTCAAGCCTTTTCTCGCGGCAGGGGCCCTTGAGGAAGGCATAGTAAAGGAAACGGACAGATTTAACTGTGAAAATGGGTCATACGTGGTGTCAGACAGGACTTTCCATGAGGCAAACAAAAAGAGGTATGGGTCTCTTACTTTTCACGACGTGCTGAAGTATTCAAGCAATATCGGATGCGTGAAGATCTCCGAAAGACTGAAGAAAGAAAAATTTCACCATTATATTACACAATTTGGATTTGGCTCAAAGACCGGGATCGATCTTCCCGGGGAGGTAAGCGGCCTGTTGAGGCCGCAGCAAAACTGGACAAGGGTTGATACCTCGACCATTGCCTTCGGCCAGGGCATCTCTGTCACTGCCATTCAGCTTATCACGGCCCTTTCCGCCATAGCAAATGAAGGCATGCTGATGAAACCTCATATCGTGCGTGCAGTTGTCAACAAACAGGGGCAGATCATCAAGAAAGTCACGCCCACCCCTGTAAGACAGGTCGTATCGCCGAAAACGGCAAAAAGACTCACGGCCATCCTGAAGGATGTAGTCGGGGAAGACGACGGAACCGGCAAGAAAGCCCAGATCCCTAATGTCGCCGTGGCAGGCAAGACGGGAACTTCCCAAAAGTACGATTTTTCCCGACGTGTCTATTCTTCCGAAAGGGTCCGCACCTCCTTCATGGGATTCTTCCCAGCCGAAGATCCGCAGGTTGCCATCCTGGTGACACTCGACGAGCCGCAGAGGGACAAGTGGGGTGGATTGGCTGCAGCTCCTGTTTTCAAAAATATTGGCGAACAGATCTTGACATGTTTCAAAACAGATATTAAGGAAGCTCCCTTCCCCGTTCTTGAAGAGGAGAAGACGAACGGTATTAAATTAAAGCTCGTGTCTGCACCTCAAATAATAAGCAGGCACAACGAAATGGAAAATGACACGGATGAGCCGGTCATGCCGGATTTCACCGGCATGACCATGAGAGACGCACTGAAGAAGGCGAGGGAAAAAGGGCTTGACGTAAAAGTTGCAGGGACCGGCTGGGCAGTGAGTCAGGAGCCCAAGCCCGGCATGCCCATACGCAATCATCGGACCTGCGCTGTTTCTTTCAGCACGGGCTATTGAGGAACCAATGTGCAAATACAGGCTGTGATAAAGGATATCGATATCATCCAGGTCTCTGGTATCCTTTCAGGAGAAGTCACAGCCATTTGCTACGATTCAAGAAACTGTGAGAAAGACAGCCTGTTTGTGGCTGTAAGCGGTCTCAAGCTCGACGGTCATGCATATATAGGAGAAGCGGTTGACCGGGGCGCAAAATTCGTCGTTCACGAAAAAGATTATTCCCCGCCGCCCGGAGTAACCTCCATCAGGGTCCCCAATAGCCGCGCGATCCTCGGTGTCCTCGGAAAGAATTTTTACAACGACCCGTCTTCCCGCCTTTGTCTCATAGGCGTTACGGGGACAAACGGAAAGACAACGGTGACCTACTTGCTGGAAGCAATTCTTAAAGCCGCAGGATTCTCCGTCGGCGTAGTGGGAACGGTCAACTACAGATTTAATAATAAAGAACTGCCTGCCCCGCATACGACACCGGAGTCATATGAACTGCAGCGCATATTGAGATTTATGGTCGATCAAGGCGCTACACACGTTGTTATGGAGGTTTCTTCCCACGCACTTGATCTAAGAAGGGTCGATGAATGCTCCTTCGACATGGGCATTTTCACAAACCTTTCGCAAGACCATCTGGATTATCATGAGACTTTGGAGAATTATTTCCAGGCGAAGAAGCGCTTCTTTACGGAGATTATACCGGCGGGCAAAAAAAATTATGCATACAGGATGATTATTAACGGAGACGACCCTTGGGGGCGGAGACTCGTTGCTGAAGCAGGTGCAACACTCCCTTACCGTACATTCTGCATTGATAATAAATGCAATATTACTAGCGAGAGATACTTATTTTCTCTGGAAGGGACGAGAGCTGAAATAAATGCAGGCGGCAGCCATATTGCCATATTTTCACCGCTCATCGGAAAATTCAATTTGCATAATATACTGGCTTCCGTGACAGCAGCCTCCCTGCTTGGCGTACCTGAGAGCTTCATCCGCACTGGTGTGGAAAATTTAAGAAATGTGCCGGGGCGGCTTGAAAAGGTAAGTGTTCCCGGCGAACCTGAGGTCTTTGTCGATTATGCGCATACGGAAGATGCCCTGCAGCGGGTGCTGCAGAATCTATCCCCGTTCAAGAAGGGGCGCATCATTACGGTATTCGGCTGCGGCGGCGACAGGGACCGCGGGAAAAGACCCCTGATGGGAAAGGCCGCCACTACCTGGAGCGACCTGGCCATTCTGACATCGGACAACCCAAGAACGGAAGACCCGCTCTCCATTATCGCGGAAATAGAAAAGGGGATGGGCGGAAACTCCACCAGGAAGCTTCTTCCCGGGGAGCTTAAAAAAAATAAAATTGAAAAAAGTTACGTAGTGATTCCCGATCGCAGAGAGGCGATAGAAACGGCAGTCGCCCTTGCCGGCAATTCAGATATCGTACTCATCGCCGGAAAGGGACATGAGGATTATCAGATCATTGGAGCAAAGAGGATCCCCTTTGACGACAGGCAGGTTGCCAGGGAAGCCTTGATGAATAAACGGCACGAGGGGAAACATTGAAACCAGAGCCATCAATTCCCGATCTGGACGTCAATGAAGTCTTAAGTGCCACAGGAGGAACTTTGGCAGGTGGAAGCACGGACATACTATTTAAGGGAGTATCCACGGATTCAAGGCAGATAATGCAGGGAAGTTTGTTTATCCCCCTCATAGGAGAAAGATTCGACGGCCATGATTTTATCGCCGCCGCAGTAAAAAATGGGGCTCACGGCTTCCTGGTAGAGAGGGGATATGAAAATAAGATAAGAGAGAAGTTTGCAGACAGAACCATCATCCGTGTTGACGATACCCTGAAGGCCCTGGGGGATATAGCCCATTTCTGGCGAAAGAAATTTAGGGCCAGGGTTGTCGCCATCACAGGCAGTTCCGGAAAAACAACGACGAAGGAAATGCTGGCGGGCATTGCCGGACTGACAAAAAAAATTATCAAGGCACAGGGAAATTACAATAACCTTATCGGTCTGCCCATGACCGTTCTCAATATCAACGCCCAACATGAACTGGTCATCCTGGAGATGGGTACAAACACAAGGGGGGAAATCGGCAGGCTGACTGAAATCGCAGAACCTGACATCGGACTGATCACCAATATAGGCCCGGCACATCTCGAAGGCTTCAAATCAGTTGAGATGGTGCGGGAAGAGAAGCTGGATCTCTTTCGGAACATGCCGGATGCCGGAGTTGCCATTATAAATCTCGACGATGAAAGACTGCTCGTAACCGACAAAGACTGGCGCGGGAAAAGGGTAACATTCGGCCTCGGGAAAGACGCCGACGTCTCAGCGAAAGACATCGAGCCTATGGGTATGAAGGGTGTAGGATTTACGATCAAAATAGGCAGTTTGAAGCAGAGAATAACCATGTCAATTGCAGGCAATCACAATGTCTATAATGCCCTTGCTGCCGCTGCATCATCCTGGGCTCTGGATATTGACTTCCCTACGATCTGTCAGGGGTTAACGGCATTTCAACCCATCTCCGGGCGCATGGAGATACATCGGTTGAAAAATGGAGCGTTTATTATCAATGACACATACAATGCCAACCCTGCATCATTTGGAGAAGCCCTCAAGACCCTGAGAGACTTGAAGGGAAATCAGAAGAGCACAGTAATCATGGGTGACATGCTTGAGCTTGGCGACCAGGCGGAGGCGCTGCATGAAGGTATCGGGAGTCTTATGGCAGACACTGAGGTGGACTCAGTTTACCTCAGAGGAAGGCTCTCCCCAGCGACGGCAGCAGGGGCGTTGAAAAGAAAAATGTCAAAGAGTCAGATAGTTTTCTTTGATACCCCTGATGAAATCATAGCCCGTCTGGCCTCTCACGTAAAGGAAGGTGACTGGATTCTCGTTAAAGGATCTCGACAGACAAAAATGGAACAGGCTGTGGAGAAGGTTATCGAAGCCTTCGGCGTTAAAGAGAGCGGAGGAAAGAAATGAGAGGAGCTCTAAAATGATCTATCATCTCTTATATCCCCTGCACGACAAATTTTCCTATTTTAATGTCTTCCGGTATATCACGTTCAGGACGATATATGCCACGGTTACGGCCTTGCTGATCTGCTTTGTCATCGGTCCCTGGCTGATCAGGAAACTCCAGTCCCTGCAAATCGGCCAGCCCATAAGGAACGATGGGCCGGACACACATCTTGCCAAAAAGGGGACTCCCACCATGGGAGGCATCCTTATCATCTTCTCTATCGTCATTTCCACCCTCCTCTGGGCCAACCTGACAGTGGATTACGTCTGGCTTGTCATCATGGTCATCGTCGGCTATGGACTCATTGGGTTCATGGACGACTACAAGAAACTCACACGCCAGGACAGCCGGGGAATTCCAGGAAAGGTGAGACTCGCGGGTGAGATCGCCATAGCGCTGTTTGTCAGCACCATTCTCTATATCAAGCCGGGTTTCACTTCCAATGTGACGATTCCCTTTTTCAAGACAGCACTACCCGATCTTGGATGGGGATATGTAGTACTCTCGACGTTCATCATCGTCGGGGCCGCCAACGCCGTGAACCTGACAGACGGCCTCGACGGCCTTGCCATTGGTCCTGCGATTACATGTTTCATGACGTATCTTCTGTTTGCGTACTTTGCCGGCAATGTGCGGATTGCAGGCTACCTGCAAATCCCCTATGTCGCGGGTACAGGGGAGCTTGCCATATTGTGCGGCGCCACAGTGGGGGCCGGCCTTGGCTTTCTCTGGTACAATTCCTACCCCGCACAGGTATTTATGGGAGACGTGGGCTCTCTTGCCCTCGGCGGCACCCTCGGCACGCTCGCGATACTTACAAAACAGGAGATTCTTCTTGCTATAGTGGGCGGAATATTTGTGCTGGAGACCTTTTCTGTCATTTTTCAGGTTGGCTGGTTCAAGGTGTCGAACGGGAAGCGCATCTTCAGAATGGCGCCGCTTCACCATCACTTCGAGCTCAAGGGCTGGGCTGAACCGAAAGTCATCGTCCGCTTCTGGATAATTTCCATTCTTCTCGCCCTCGTGGCGATAAGTACCTTGAAATTGAGATGAGACAAATCTTATGAACCTCAAGGAACAAAGGATATTGGTAATAGGGCTGGGAAAGACGGGAATCGCTTCCGTCCGGTTTCTTATGGGACAAGGCGCCCGGGTCATTGTAACCGATGCAAAGCCTCAAGCGGAGTTGAGGGATGCCGTTCGTGAGCTTGGCAGCCTGTCTGCGAATCTGGAATTCTGCGCGTATAGCACGGACGTTTTGTCTCGCTTCGATATGATCGTGCCCTCCCCCGGCGTACCACCTGCCGATATCATCCTCGCCGCAGCGAAGAGCAGAAAAATACCGATCCTGAGTGAGATCGAACTCGCCTATAGATTCTTGAAGCCGCCCCTCATCGCAATTACCGGCACGAACGGGAAGACCACCACAACCACACTGATAGGACATATCCTGGCAAGAGAGGGGAAGAGGGTCTTTGTAGGGGGAAACATCGGAAATCCCTTGATCGGCTACCTGGAAGGAAAGCAGGACGATGATTATGCGGTTGTCGAGGTGAGCAGTTTCCAGTTGCAGTGGATTCAATCTTTCCACCCCTTTGTTTCCATCCTTCTCAATACGACCTCTGACCATGTCGATTATCACGGCTCCTTTGAGGCATACCGCGCGACCAAAGAACGGATTTTTGAGAATCAGAAAGACGGTGACCTGGCCATTCTGAACGCCGATGAACCGAGATCCTTTCTTCTGGAAAAAAACACGGCCGCGAAAGTCCAATTTTTCAGCACCAGGACCGAGGTGAAAAAGGGCATCTTCCTCAGAGACGGAACGCTTGTCCATTATACTGCCCCCGGTGATCGGGAAGAGTATCCTCTCGACATGATCAAGATACCCGGTCTCCACAATGTAGAAAACGTCATGGCCGCCATAATGGCCGCCAGGTACTGCGGATGCTCGCACGAAAATATTATCAGCGCCGTCGCGGATTTCAAGGGCATCCCGCACAGGATAGAATTCACGGAAGAAAAAAATGGCGTGGCATTTTATGACGATTCGAAAGGGACCAACGTGGGGGCCGTGGCGCGCGCATTGGAGACGTTCTCCCGACCCGTCATTCTGCTTATGGGAGGAAGGGACAAGGAGGGCGATTTTGAAACCCTGTCTCCCCTTATAAGGTCGCAGGTCAAAGAACTGGTTCTTTTCGGCGAGGCGAGAAACAAGATATATGACCTGATCGGCGGCGCGGTCGAGACATCAAAAACGACAACACTCAAAGAGGCGATTGAGTTGGCCTATCGGCATTCACGACCGGGGGATGTCGTCCTGCTCTCTCCCGGCTGTGCAAGCTTTGATGAGTTTTCCAACTATAAAGAACGGGGAAGGTTTTTTAAAGATGTGGTCAAGAGTCTCTAAATCATTCAAAATGCCTCCGCAGGAAAAGGCAATGGATATTATCCTCCTCCTAGTCACGCTGATCCTCGTGACCATAGGTACAGTGATGATCTACAGCTCAAGCTCCATACTTGCCATGAAGAAGTTTAACGACGGGCAGTACTTTCTCAAGAAACAGATATTCTTTGTGCTCCTCGGATTAGGCATCATGGTGCTGATTACGAAGATTCCTTACGACCGGCTGAAGAAACTCGCCTATCCGGGCGTTCTTCTCTCCGCAATTCTCCTGTCTCTGCTCCTTATACCCCATATCGGAATCCGCGCCGGAGGCGCAACCAGATGGCTTAAGGTGGGCTTCTTTTCGTTCCAGGTCACGGAAATGGTCAAGGTATCCATGGTGCTCTTTCTCGCCCATTTCCTGACAAAAAAATACAGCCAGATAACTGATTTCAAGCGCGCCGTCCTGCTGCCCTTGCTCGTCATATTGTTCATGGTGGGGTTGATTCTTCTGGAACCGGACTTTGGTACGGCGGTCATCATATCTCTGATAATGATGTTGATGTTCTATCTTGCGGGCTGCAGGATTCTTCATCTTACGGGCATAGTGGCGATTTTTGCGCCCGCCGCTGTCTGGCTCCTTGTTCACAAAAGCTACCGGCTGGTTAGATTGATGAGTTTCCTTGATCCGTGGAAAGATCCTCAGCGTTCCGGATTTCAAATCATTCAATCTCTTCTTTCCTTCGGCTCAGGGGGAACCTTCGGCGTAGGAATAGGAGACGGGATGCAGAAGCTATTTTATCTGCCTGAACCGCACACAGACTTTATCCTCTCCATCATTGCCGAAGAAAGCGGCTTTATCGGCGTCCTCATCGTCTTATTCCTCTTCGTTATCCTTATTGTCAGGGGACTCCTGATATCCTTCAGGGCGCCGGACCTTTTCAGCACCCTTCTTGCCGCAGGATTGACAATGGTCATTGCCCTCGAAGCGTTTATCAATATCGCCGGTGTCATGGGCTTGATCCCCCTCAAGGGACTGGCGCTTCCCCTCGTGAGTTATGGCGGCACATCATTGATCATGTCCTTAGCAACGGTGGGTATACTGCTGAATATCTCCTCCTATCAAAAATGAGAAGATAAGGGGACGGTATATGAAAATTATCATAGCTGGCGGCGGAACGGGAGGACACCTGTTCCCGGGAATTGCCATAGCCGAGGAATTTCTGAAAAGGGATAACACGAGCGGCATCCTTTTTGTAGGAACGAAGAAGGGCTTGGAACAGAGGGTGCTTGGCGATATGGGATTCAATCTGCACGCCCTTGATGTGGAGGGAATTAAAGGCAGGGGAATCACAAAGGCTCTCGGCGCTCTCCTCAAGATTCCCCGAAGTATAATTGAGTCCTGCAGGCTGATCCAATCATTTTGCCCGGACATCGTCATCGGAGTGGGCGGCTATGCCTCCGGTCCGGCCGTGATAACGGCCCGCCTCATGGGCATCAAGACAGCCATTGCAGAGCAGAACGCCCTGCCAGGCATCACCAACAGGATCCTCGGAAAATTCGTCGACAGGATATTCGTGACCTTCCCGGAAACAAAAAAGTGGTTCCCCGAAAAAAAGATCATAGCCTCCGGAAACCCTGTCAGGGCGGCCTTTCTTTCCGGAATACGGGAAGCGGAAAAAATAGCAGACAGGTTTACGCTTCTTATTTTTGGCGGAAGCCAGGGCGCCCGTGGCATAAATACGGCAGTCCTCGATTCTCTCCCTTATCTCACGAAGATCAAAGACAGGTTGAAGATCATCCACCAGACAGGCAGTGCGGATATTGATTCTCTCTCGGCGCATTACCGGTCACACGGGATGCATGCAGACGTTCTGCCTTTCATCATGGACATGGCCCGTGCATTCAGATCTGCGGATTTAATTATCTGCAGGGCCGGCGCCACATCCATCGCGGAAATCACGGCCAGCGGCAAGGCTGCCATATTGATACCTTTTCCCTATGCCGCAAATGACCACCAGACGAAGAACGCTGAGGCGCTGATCAGGGCGGGGGCAGCCGTGACGATACCCGAAAAGGGAATCAGCGGCAAGATACTGGCAGAAACAATCGAAAAATTTTATCGCCATCCGGAATTGATAAGAGAGATGGAAGCCAGATCGGCGAGCCTCGGTAACGTCCGGGCGGCAGCCGATATCGTAGATGCTTGCATGGGGCTGGTAACTTTAAGAAATTTGTAAATTTCTTGTAGATTTAATACAAGATATAGTATATACAAACAAAAGATATACAATATACAGTAAAATCATCGATACTTTGGCAAGGAAAATCGCAGGCTGAGTGGGCAGGTAATGAATAACGGCAACAGAAGAGACACCATGCGGAGAAAAGTCAAACGCATCCACTTTGTTGGCATAGGCGGCATCGGCATGAGTGGCATAGCAGAGGTACTCCTCAACCTGGGCTACACGGTGAGCGGATCGGACCTCAGTCAGTCCGACCTGACGCACAAGCTGGCATCGCTGGGCGCAAAAATTTATGCAGGTCATAACGCTTCACAGCTTGGCGATACGGACGTGGTAGTCACCTCGACGGCAGTTAAGCCCGATAATCCGGAGGTGACGGAGGCGCACAGGAAAAACATCCCCGTCATACCGCGGGCGGAGATGCTAGCGGAGCTGCTTAAAATGAAGTTTTCCATCGCCGTATCTGGTAGTCACGGAAAAACGACGACCACCTCGATGGTGGCAACAGTTCTCGCGTCCGGCGGACTTGACCCGACTATGGTGATCGGTGGCAAACTGGCCAGCATCGGCAGTAATGCAAAGCTGGGGGATGGAGAGGTTATTGTCGCTGAGGCCGATGAAAGTGACGGCTCCTTCCTGAAACTTGCCCCGTCCCTGGCCGTGATAACAAACATCGACCGCGAACACCTTGATCACTACAGGGACATTCATGACATCAAGGATGCTTTCTTGCAGTTCGCCAACATCGTTCCCTTCTACGGCTCCACGATCCTCTGCCTCGACGATGAGAATGCAAAAGACATCCTGCCCAAAATAAAAAGAAAGACCGTGACGTACGGGCTTGCAGAGCCTGCCGATTACAGGGCAAGCGCAATATCATTCTCCGGATCTTCTTCGAGTTACGCACTCTATTACAAAGATAGCGCCTGCGGAACAATGACGCTCAACGTTCCCGGACTTTTCAATGTCTACAATTCCCTCGCGGCGATTGCCGTCGCCAGAGAACTGGATATGGAATATGGAGCCATTAAGGAAGGACTGAAAGGCTTTGCGGGCGTCCAGCGCCGGCTCGAGGTTAAGGGCAAGGTAAATGGGATCACTATCGTGGATGACTATGGTCATCACCCGACCGAAATCAGGGAGACTTTGAGGGCGGCGAAGCAGGTATGGAAAAAGAAAATCATCGTAGTATTCCAGCCCCATCGCTATACGAGGACAAAAGCCCTTTTCAATGAATTTCTGGCGGCCTTCCCGGACGCGGATACCCTCATCGTGACGGATATCTACGCGGCAAGCGAGATCCCCATAGATGGTGTGAATGCGGTGACTCTCTGTGAAAGCCTTCGCAGCAAGGGCCACCCCGACGTGGTTTATATGCACGACTTTGACGCAATCGTGGATCATCTTCTTTCTATTGCAGAACCTTCAGACGTCATAATCACGCAGGGAGCCGGCAATGTTTGGAAGATCGGCGAGGAATTCCTGAAAAAGGCCTCGCAGAAATGATGTATCCGGAAAAGACACAATGCTCATGGACGCGACGCTACGCCAAAAGCTGAGGGACATAGTTTCCGGCAAGGTTCTGTTCGATGAGCCTATGTCCCGCCATACGTCGATCGGTGTCGGCGGGATTGCCGATGCGGTGATTTGGCCGAAACGAAGCGAAGAGCTGAGCCGGATTATCAATTTTTTGTGGCAGTTCCAAATACCGTTTATTCCTATCGGCAACGGAACGAATCTGATCGTGAAGGACGGCGGTTATAAGGGCACTGTAATTTCCATGCTGGGCATAAACAGCATCAGCATAGCAGAGAGAGGCCCCGAACAGGTACTGCTCCATGCGGGCGCGGGTGCTACACTCTCCGAAATAGTTCTGCTCACTGAAAAGAGAGCTTTTTCCGGTATGGAATTTTGTGCCGGCATTCCCGGCAGTGTCGGAGGGGCGGTCAGGATGAATGCCGGCGCCTACGGCAGCGAGATTAAGGATGTCGTCGAAACGGTTGAATTGATGATTATCAGCGGAGAGATACTGGAATCCGGGAAGGGTGACCTTAAATTCACATACAGGAATCTCGACATTTCGGAGGGCACGGTTATCGTTGGCGCATCATTTCTCCTGGCAAAGGGAGCTGAGGAACAAATCCATGCCCGGATTAATGAGATTCTCGGAAAAAGAAAGAATAAGCACCCTCTGGAATATCGCAACGCGGGCTCCATTTTCAAAAACCCAAATGGAGGTATTCCTGCAGGCCGGATCATTGATGAATTGGGCCTCAAGGGCATGCAGATAGGCGATGCAAAAATCGCGGAAAAACACGCCAACTTTATTGTCAATTTAGGAAACGCGAAAGCGAGCGACATCATTGCTCTGATTGACGTGATTAAGACTAAGGTCAAGGAAGAGCGCGGCATCACGTTACAGACAGAGGTCATGATCGTCGGGGAAGATGGATGAAAACTCCCGTTAAATCAAGGTTGGAAGCCAAAAAATACAGACTGCAAAGACGTTCAAAACATATTTTGTACGAATTGTTGAGAACGGCCTTATTGCTGGTCGTCATATCGCTAATCGGCGCCTGCATGATCTTCGGATATAACTTTACCGTCAGCTCTCCCTACTTTGAGATCAAAGAGGTTGTTGTTCGCGGTTGCAAGGAACTCACGGAAAAAGAAATTCTGTCATATGCCGCCATCAAGCCGTCTCAGAATCTCCTGGCGATTAATCTCGGCACAATCGCCCGCAGGATTGAATCAAACCCGTGGGTCAAGGAAGTTTCCATTGGCAGAGAATTCCCCGACCGTTTGGTCATTGATCTCCAGGAAAGAACGGCAGTCGCCTTGGTCAAGCGCGACAACGGTTTTAACCTGTTGGATCTTGATGGCGTGGCTTTTAAGAAGCTGGAAAAGAACGACGAAGTCGATATTCCGGTGCTTAACGTATATTATTCCGATGATAACGATTCCGCGCTTTTCACAAAATCCCTCGAACTCTTGAGATATCTGTCGGCTTCGAAAGAGTTCCCCACAATAAGGAACATTGCGGAAATTCATGGCCACGAAGTGTTCGGACTCTCTCTTTTCACTGACAGCGGTTTATGTATCAGGCTCGGTTTTGACAGTTACGAAAACAAGTTAAAGCGACTGAACGCCGTTATGGCCGACCTGGAAAGAAGAAACATGAAATTAGGATTTCTGCTCATCGACCTCAACGATCCGGCTAAAATCGCCGTTCAGAAAAAAAATGTATTGAGCCCCATCGTGCCCTTAGTGCCAAAGAAGGGATTGAGGACATAAGAGACAGCAGTTGCCGGCCGACGGAAACAGGAGGAATTTGTAATCAACTTATCAACGGTTACGGTCCAGTAAAGATGAGGAAAGGCGGATCAAGGATGGTCAAGAAGGGACATGTAATTGTTGGCCTGGATTTGGGTACCACTAAGACCTGCGCCATAGTGGCTGAAATCACCGATACTGGTATCGACATCATAGGCATAGGCTCTCATCCCTCGGAGGGTTTGAGGAAGGGCGTAGTCGTCAATATTGAGAGTACCGTGGATGCCATCAGAAAGGCCGTTGAAGAAGCTGAGCACATGTCCGGCTGCGAAATAAGCTCTGTTCATGTGGGCATTGCCGGCGGACACATAAAAGGACAGAACAGTATCGGCATCGTGGCCGTTAAGGGCCGCGAGGTTGACGAGGACGACGTGCAGCGGGCGATTGAGGCGTCAAAGGCCATTGCCATTCCTCTGGACAGGGAGATTCTGCACACCCTGCCCCAAAACTTTGTAGTTGACGACCAGAACGGCATCAGGGACCCCATCGGCATGTCCGGCGTACGCCTTGAGGCCAAGGTTCACATCGTGACAGGCTCCGTTACGTCCGTGCAGAACATAGTGAAATCGGTGAACCGCGTGGGATTGGAGATAGACGATATTGTCCTCGAACAGCTCGCGTCAAGTGAAGCGGTCCTCAGTCCTGATGAAAAGGACTTGGGCGTGGTCCTCCTGGATATCGGCGGAGGCACGACGGATATCGCCGTTTTCTCCGAGGGCAGCATAAAACATACGGCTGTATTGCCCGTTGGCGGCAATTACATCACCAGCGATATAGCAACCGGCTTGCGAACGCCCATTACGGAAGCGGAAAAGATCAAACTTAAGTACGGGTGTTCCTTCACGCCCATCATCCCAAAGGATGAAGTCATAGAGGTTCCCAGTGTGGGCGGCAGAGAGCCGAGAGAAGTCACCCGTCAGATTCTCGGCAGGATCATCGAACCAAGGACGGAGGAAATCCTGAATCTCGCTTACAAGGAAATTATCAAATCCGGGTATGAAGACATACTTGCCGCGGGCGTTGTCCTGACGGGAGGCACGGCCATCATGGACGGCATAACGCAGTTGGCCGAGCACGTCTTTAATATGCCCGTCAGACGCGGCTGTCCGATAGGCGTGGGAGGACTGATAGACGTGGTGAACTCCCCCATGTATGCGACAGGCGTGGGACTCGTTATCTATGGAAGTAAAACCTTATCGAAGGATGCCTTAAGAAGGTTTGAAACAAACATATTCAGCAAGACAATGAGCAATATGAAAAAATGGTTTCTTGAATTTTTTTAGAGGGGAGGGAAGATTATGTTTCAATTAATGGAGCCAGGTAACATGAGCTCAGCGAAGATCAAGGTAATCGGCATAGGTGGAGCGGGAGGCAATGCCGTCAATACGATGATTTCGTACAACCTAAAAGGCGTCGATTTCATCGCGGCAAATACGGATGCCCAAGCCCTGGGAGCATCCAGTTCCCCCATCAAGATTCAGATCGGCGCTGAGGTGACTAAGGGACTCGGAGCTGGTTCAAATCCTGACGTGGGAAGAAGATCAGCCATTGAAACAAAAGATCTACTGAAGAATTCCGTCGCAGGGGCGGACATGGTGTTCATCACGGCTGGCCTTGGCGGCGGGACAGGCACCGGCGGCGCACCCATTGTCGCGGAGATTTCCAAAGAAATGGAGATTCTGACCGTCGCCGTCGTTACAAAACCATTCCTCTTCGAAGGAAAGAAAAGGAATCAGCAGGCGGAAGAAGGCATTGAAGAGCTGAGAAAGATCGTGGATACCCTCATTGTCGTTCCCAATCAGAGGCTCCTCAGTCTGGGAGGGAAGACCCTTTCTCTTCTGGAGGCGTTCAAGAAGGCAGACGATATCCTTTATCATGCCGTAAAGGGAATCTCCGATTTGATTATGGTGCCCGGTCTGATCAACCTGGACTTCGCCGACGTCAGAAGCATAATGTCCGAGATGGGGATGGCGCTGATGGGAACCGGAATCGCAAGCGGCGATGGCAGAGCCGTGGAGGCTGCGCAGAGGGCGATATCTTCTCCGCTCCTCGAAGACAATACCATCCAGGGTGCACACGGTATCCTTTTGAATATCACGGGCGGCCCTGACATGACCCTCTTTGAGATAAACGAAGCATCCTCTCTCATCCAGTCGGAAGCCCATGAGGACGCTAACATCATCTTCGGCACCGTAGTGGATGAAGACATGGTAGATGAAATACGTATCACCGTTATAGCAACCGGTTTTAACGAGCCGCAGAAACCAAATCAAGTCATGAAAACTGTTTCACGCATGGGTAGCCACAAGAGAGAGGACCTCTCTATGCCCGCCTATTTAAGGCATGAAAAGCCCATTGAAAATGTCAATGTGGTGAAGATGGGAATGGTGGACGATGTAGACCATCTCGACCTGGAGATACCCACATTTTTAAGAAGGCAGGCAGATTAGAGGAGAAAAATTCAAGCTGTAAATGCAAAATCCTAAAGAATTTAGTTCGCTCTGTTACTAAATGAGGAGCAAATACGAAATTCTAAATCCGAAAATCTAAACAATATCAAAATGAGAATGACCAACTCGTTTAGAATTTCGATATTCGAATTTGTTTAGGATTTAGAAATTAGGATTTTGGATTTTATGTCCTGGAAACTCACAAAAAAATATGATGATGTCTTAGCCAATGAAGAAGGATATCAGAAAAAGATCTGGGGAGAACTCATCAAAGTTTGCCTTGCCTATCCGAATTACTATCGGACAGGAATGTCCAACCTCGGATTCCAAACCGTCTATTCTTTAATAAATCGCGAAAAATCATTTCTCTGTGAGAGAGTCTTTGTTCCCGACCCTGAGGACGAAGCGGTATTCGCTTCCGGATCAATCCCCCTCTTCAGCCTGGAGTCACAGAAGTCCCTCACTGAATTCGATATCATCGCCTTCTCCATCCCCTTTGAAAATGACTATCCCGGCATTCTGAGAATGCTGAGCATGGCGGGAATTACGCTCTCCGCAGGAGATCGAAAAGAAACGGAGCCTTTGATCATCGGCGGCGGCGTCTCCGTAACACTGAATCCGGAACCGCTTGCGGATTTCTTCGACCTGTTTCTCCTGGGAGAGGCGGAAGAGCTGCTCCCCGAATTTCTCAATGTCTTTGAAAGCTCCTGCCGTCTCGGCCTGAACCGAAACGAACTCCTCTTTCGCGTACAGAAGGAAGTCACCGGGGCTTATGTTCCAAAATATTACAGAGTATATTACAGGGCAGACCATCTCATAGATGATATGCGGCCTGTAAATGCCGCACTGCCTGCAAAGATAAAGACAAGACATATATCCGACATCAACACCTTCACAACCGATCAATGCATCAGCACACCTTCTCATGAATTCAAGGAACTGTTCTTAACTGAAGTAAGCCGCGGCTGCCGGCGCGGATGTCGCTTCTGCGCGGCAGGATTCATATACCGGCCTGGAAGATTCAGGAGCCTGGAAACTCTCGAACCGTCGTTTATCCGCGGCATGAGCAAGGGAAAAAAGATCGGTCTTCTCGGCACGGCGGTTTCCGATCATCCTGACCTGCCGGCGCTATGCCGCTTCATCATGGATCAGAATGGAGAAGTCGCTCTCGGCTCCTTCCGGCTGGATCGTCTGGACCGCGAATTGGCTTCCCTGCTTCAGAACTCGCGCGTCGAAACTGTGTCCCTCGCGCCGGAGGCGGGAAGTCAACGCTTGAGAGACGTGATCCGCAAAGGCATAACGGAAGAAGATATTTTCCAGGCCGTCAAATTGCTCATCGAACATGGCATCGCCAATATGAGGCTTTATTTCATGGTCGGCCTGCCCACGGAGACAGCGGCTGACATAGATGCCATCATCGACATGGTCAAGAAGATAAGACATCACATAATGAAGATTTCTGCGGGAAGAAAAAGGTTCAAACGCATAACTCTCAGCATCAATCAGTTCATCCCGAAACCCGTTACGCCCTTTCAGTGGCTGCCTCTCGAAGATATCAACGCCGTAAGAAAGAGGATGAGGAAGATTGAGAATACAATCCGCAAGGAGCCGACTGTAAAGGTCATCCACGATCTCCCGAAATGGAACTACATACAGGCCCTGCTCTCCCTCGGAGATAGGCGTGTCGGAAGCATCCTTCTGTCGGCTCATACAAACAAAGGCAACTGGCCCAAGGCCTTTAAGGAAGTCAATGTTAATCCGGATTTTTACGTATATCGCCGCAGAGATGCAGATGAAATTTTACCATGGGACTTTATTGACCACGGAATCGACAAGCAGTACCTCATAGACGAATACAGGAAGGCGATGGCGATACATTAATCGTACCATTCGAAGAAAACAACCGGGCTTGGAGGGGGATTCCATGAAGAGGAAGGCTATATACATCATTTGCAGCATTTGTCTTATTTACGCGACGTCCTCAGTCGCGGAGGTCAAGACTTCAAGCTGGGTGGAAAAAGGTGTGGCCTTCGTCATGGAGGGAAAGTATAGCGAAGCGATAGAAGCCTTCAACAAGGCGATAGATCTGAATCCCAAGGATGCGGTCGCATATAATAACAGAGGCGCCGCCTACGGCCAGACAGGAAACTACAAGCAGCAGATTGAGGACAGCACCAAGGCCCTGCAGCTAAATCCTAAAGATGCCGTGGCCTTCAATAATCGCGGCGTCGCCTACGGCGAGTTGGGCAATTATGAGCAGGAAATCGAAGACTGCACCAAGGCAATCGAACTGAACCCCAACCTGGCCGTCGCCTATTACCATCGCGGAATTGCCTATCATAAGCTGGGGAACCGCAAACAAGCCATAAAGGACAAGAGCAAAGCCTATTCGCTGAACCCCAGAAAGACGTGGGGCAAGGTGGAAGTCGTGACGTCCGAGACGGCCGTGCATACCACAGATGAAAATAAGGTCAAGGTTATAGGGAATCGGGACAGCAAGCGCTATCATCTTCCGGGAATGAAATTCTATGACAAGGTTCTGGAGTATCATCGCGTCACATTTCACTCAGAAGAGGAGGCCATCAAGGCCGGTTATCACAAGGCGAGCCAATAAAAAGCTGCGGCAAGACAGATGCGGCCCGTTTCATATTGACAGTCAGAAGTGTTTTTCCTATAGTTGTTTGAACAGTAACTTAACCTTATAAATAGATACTATGAAAAGCTTCAGAATCGCAACCTACAACGTGAATTCCATCCGCTCCCGCCTCCACATTGTCATACCGTGGCTTAAGGCAAATCGCCCGGACGTCTTTTGCATGCAGGAGACCAAGGTTGACGATAAGAATTTTCCCGCCCACGA
The DNA here is from genome assembly GCA_049512055.1 of Syntrophales bacterium. Classification (GTDB taxonomy): domain Bacteria; phylum Desulfobacterota; class Syntrophia; order Syntrophales; family UBA2185; genus Fen-1135. The sequence continues at coordinate 57,233 of JBEKXK010000005.1, forward strand.
GTTTGAAGAAGCAGGCTACCATGTGATCTTCAGGGGAGATAAACGTTATAACGGCGTGGCCGTGGCGTCCCTGGAAAAACCGGCGGGCATCCATTTCGGCTTTGATGACGGCGGCACGCCCGATCACGACCGCCTGATCCGGGGCGTGTTTTCCGGCATATCCGTGTTGAACACGTATGTCCCCCAGGGGCGCGAGCTGGCAAGTGAACACTTTGCTTACAAACTCAAATGGTTCAAACGGCTCACGGCGCTTCTTGAAAAATCTTATTCATCCGCAAAGCCTTTGATCTGGTGCGGAGACCTCAATGTGGCGCCGGAGGCCATAGACGTGCATAATCCCAAGAAGCTCGTGGGCCATGTCTGTTTTGCACCTGAGGTGCGGGAGGCTTTTGATCTCGTGAAGTCATGGGGCTTTCTTGATCTCTTCAGAAAATTCCACCCTGAAGAAGGGAATCAATATACGTTCTTCGATTACCGGGTGCCGAAATCCGTCGAGCGGGGCCTGGGTTGGCGGGTAGACCACATCTTAGCGACAAGGCCCCTGGCCGGAAAATCAACAGACTGCAGAATTGACATGGAACCGAGGCTTGCGGAAAAGCCATCGGATCATACGGTTGTTGTCGCCGAATTCAAGCTATGAGGAAGGAGATAAGTTAATGGACGAACATGCCGACATCTTGAAGACAAACGAAGAAATCGCAAAAAAAATAAACAAGATCGAGAAACACCTCTCTTCCTTCCTCAACGCCAAAGACCTTTTTGAAAAGCTGCTCGTACAGATTCAAGAAGAATTCAGCATTCCCTTCGTGTGGATCTCCGTTGCGGCGGAAACCGGTTTTGCAAGCCTGATTCAGCTGCTGAGGTCATCGCATATTATCAAGGAGCGTCTCAACATAATAGACCGTGCCACCTTCTTGAATATCATCGGCGAAAGCGCAAAACCTGTACTCGTAAACAACGATCTCAAGCCCTTTTACAAGCTTCTTCCGCGCAAGAAGAAATTCTTTATCAAATCTATCGCCATCGCCCCCATAATCGTCAATAACGAGATTATCGGCAGCATAAATCTCGGAGACTTCTCAAATCTGCGCTACCAGCCGGGTATGGACACCGGACTGCTTGAACAACTGGTCGGGAATGTATCTTCCTGCCTGGCAGACTTCATCACCTGCGAAAAGGAAGCTTCAAAGCAGTAGATGAATGGCGGGAAGCCCGGACTGTGTGATTTTTAGGGCTCTATGTTCTCAAGCTCTGCCCGGGATTGTTGCGGGAGCGTCTGCATCCAAGTCATTTAACACCAGAGAAACGCGATCATCCACCAGCCCCTCTATCTCATCAGTATCCTCCATAGATAACGCTGCCGCTAAGACCTCTTTCGCATCCGCTAATTTCACGTGTCTGATGAGATGCTTGATAATCGGCACTGAGGGGGCGTTCATACTTAGCTGATCGATACCCATCGCCAGGTAAAGGTAAGCGCATTTAGGGTTTGACGCCGCTTCCCCGCAAATGACCATGGGCTTATCATTTTTCCTGCAGACTGACGCAATGTCCCGGATGGTGGAGATCACAGCGGGATGGAGAGGGTTATATATGGGCGCAACCTTTTGATTATTTCTGTCGACAGCAAGAACAAACTGGGTGAGATCATTGGTGCCGACGCTGACAAAATCCACGTACTTGAGCAGTTTTTCCAGAATAATTGCGGCTGCCGGCACTTCAAGGAGGAGACCCACTTTGATTCTATCATTAAAGGGTATCCCCTTTTCCCGCAAGCCTGACTTTTCCTCGTCTATGAGTGAGAGAGTGTCCTTTATTTCTCTCACCGAAGAGATCATGGGAAACAGGATTTTTAAATGACCAAATGCCGATGCCCGCAAAATAGCGCGAATCTGTTCTTTGAAAACATCCCTAAGCTCAAGGGACACCCGGATGGACCTCCAGCCCAAAAAGGGGTTATCCTCTCTGGGATAGTCCAGATAGGACAGGAATTTATCGCCTCCCACATCGAGGGTGCGGATGGTAACGTCCTTTCCGTTAGCTGCCGCAAGCACGCGCCGGTAAAGGTCCACCTGTTCACTTTCCGAGGGAAAGCGTTCCCTCACAAGAAAGGGAAATTCGGTTCTGTAAAGACCGACATGGTCTGCACCGTATTTTTCCACAAGTTCAAAGTCGGAAAGAAGACTGATATTAGCGCCGAGCCTGACTTCAAAACCATCCGGCGTTTGCGCCTTCAACGGCCTTATGGCTTCCAGCCTTCCATACTGCCTTGCCTTTTCGTCCCCGAGCCGCTGATATTCCCGTATGATCATCTCCGAAGGCTTGTGATAGATGACGCCTGACCTGCCGTCGATAATCAACAAATCATGCTCCTGTATTTCCTTGAGGAGCGGCCTGGAAACAATGACCATCGGTATCTCGAATGACCTTGCAAGAATTGCCACGTGGGATGCCGCACCGCCCTTGGACACGATGATGCCTTTCAGGTTCCCCTGCCTCAAATTGATCAATTCGCCGGGGGATATGCTCGATGCGATGACGATTGTCTTTTCTGCGAATATCTTCGGATCCTCATCTTCAAAGCCAAGCAGGTTTTGTAATATCCTTTTCCCCACGTTCTCAATATCATATCCTCTCTCCCGCAGGTAGGGATCTTCTATCCTGGAAAATTGCCTCATGTAGTCCAGGATGACTTCCTTCAGTGCATACTCCGCTGCATTTTTCTCCCTGATCTTGGTGATGATCTTGTTTCTCAGGCCGAGGTCGTGAAGATACTTGAGATATGTGCGCAGGATGTCTTCATCCGCCGGGGAAACATCAGATCTTACATCGCTGCACAAGCGCTCGACCTGCGCTTCGGAGCGCCTGAGGGCATTTTCGAACCTACTGATCTCATGATCGACATCGCGTGCCTCATGAAAATACACATCAGAAAATCCGACGGACTCCCGGAGATAGTGGGCGCCTCCTTCCCCGAATCCGGCGGATACAGGCACGCCCCGCAGCAGATCCCTTTTCGCAATGCGTTCTGCCTCTCTCCGTTGATCCGAAACTGCATCTGCCGCCTCAGGCGCAGGGCCGGTCTTTTGTTTCATATTCCTCAAGAGATTGGCATACGCCGCCACGCCTGCTATCTGGGACGCGACCGTGGAAAATATGACCGTGTCGGCTTCGTCTATGCCCGCTTCATCGACAGTCTGAATAACAAGGACTCCCAGGGCCTCGCCGTGGTAGATGAGGGGAAGGCCGAGGAAACTGTGATATCTTTCTTCGCCGCTCCCTTCGAAATACTTGTATCTCGGATGACGGGCAGGATCTTTCACGAAAAGAGGCCTCATCCGCTTGAGAACAAGGCCCGTCAGTCCCTCATCGATGCTCATGTATATCTTGCCGACCATGTCCTCACTCAAACCGACGGTAGCCGCCAAAGACAGGCGATTCTTGGTCGCGTCAAATATATAGATAGAACAGACATCAACGCCGAATTTGCCGGCAATAAGTTTGGCTATCTCGCGAAGTGAATCCGCCGGGTCGCTTGAACTGCTGATGATTCTGCCCACATCTTCGATGATGGATATGTCTCTTTGTTCTAATGCGCGTTCTGTCATGCTTCAGACATCCTCAAATGGGGTCTTTACCCCTTCATTCTTTACAGCGAAAGCTATCATGAATTCCTGTATCTAACAATCACTTTCGAATTAGAAGCTGAAACGCCTGCAACACGGGGCTTGCAGAGCATCATGCAGACCCATCAAGCAGTCCTTTACCACACAGTTCATTCATGATAAAAAATAAATAGAGTCTTAAGCGGGGAAAGTGATTAACCTCTATGCGGCATCGCCACCAGAAACGGTTTGACAAGAAAGATAAGTATCGCAGAAAACCCAAATCCCGTGAACATACGAGATTGCAGGCGGATGCCGAGCCGGTGCTGAAAGGCATCTTTGCAAAAATCGGAAGACCCATCTCCACGCCGTTTGCGCCGGACCTCTTTCAGCTCCGCGCGCTGGAAGCAGTGAGAAGGACCGACTGTCTCGTAATCGCGCCAACCGGTTCCGGAAAGACATGGGTCGCGGAACAGGCGATTATGTCTGTCTTCAGCAGAGGCGGACGATGCTGGTATGCTTCTCCCCTGAAGGCGCTGACCAATGCCAAATGGGTGGAATTCGGACTCCAGTTCGAGAGCCAGAACGTCGGCATCCTGACAGGCGACACCAAAGAAAACACCGCCGCACCGATAATCGTCGGTACCACGGAAATCCTGAGAAACCAGCTCTATGACGTAATGCACAGCGGTGAAGACTTGAACTGTGATCTCGTCATTCTCGACGAGGCACATTTCTTGGGAGATGCAGACCGGGGTGTTGTTTGGGAGGAGGTTATGATTTACCTCCCTGCCAGGATAAACCTACTTCTGCTCTCCGCTACTATAGGCAATGGCGATGAGATCGCACAATGGCTCTCCATGATAAGAGGGAAGGAATGTGTTGTTGTGAGGGAAGAGAAAAGACCGGTCCCTCTCTATCCGCTTTTTTTCCACCCTTCCGGGCGCATCATGCCCTACCTGGAGAAAAAAAGACTTTGCGGCAAGGTCAATGAATTTTTCAAGGATAAGCAAAGAAGAATGCCGCATCGGGGGCAATCTCCGCCTTTCGGTGAGGTCATCAGGATACTCGGAAAATACCAGCTCCTGCCGGCCATCTTTTTTCTTAAGTCCAGATCGGAGTGCGATGCAGCCTTGAAAGCCTGCGGGAGGCTCACAGATGACGACAGAGACGATACTTTCCATTATACCCTCGAAGAGACTCTCTCACGTTTCCCCTATCTGGAGAATCACAAGCAGCTCCACTATCTGACAAGCGCAAGGGTCGCTTCCCATCATGCGGGACAACTCCCCTCCTGGAAATTCCTCGTAGAGACCATGATGAAGAGCGGGAACCTCAGGGCGATCTTCGCCACCTCCACCGTAGCCGCCGGCGTTAATTTTCCCGCAAGGACCATCGTGCTCTTCAATTCTGATCTCTTCAACGGCCACGACTTCAGCCCTTTGAAGGGCACCGAGTTCCACCAGATGACGGGAAGGGCCGGAAGACGGGGCGTGGACAAGATCGGCTTCCTGCTCGTCGTTCCCGGAAGATTCATGGATTTGGAGCACATCCGGCGCCTTCTCTTCAAGAGGCCGGAAGATATTTTGAGCCAGATAAAGAACGATTTTTCCATGGTCTTGAATCTCCTCCTCTCCCAGACCCCGGAAGACATAAGGAAGATCTTTGAAAACTCTTTTGCCATGTATCAGCATCCGCGCATGAAGACAGGAGGGAAAGGGCAGGACCACAGCTTAGGTTTGTGGGAAGACTTCCAGCGGCATCTGAAGTTTCTCAAGACGGAAAGCTTCGTTGATGAGAATGACAGGCTCACGGAAAACGGCGTCTGGGCATCCAGGTTGAGGTTGGATCAACCCATTCTCATCGCCGAATCTCTGAAGAGGAATGTATTCCCGCCGGATGATGAGCACCTCCTCGCGGCGGCGCTCGCTCCGTTTGTTTACGATGGTGACGAGAATATAAGAATGACGAGCAAGACAATGCCGCGTAAACTGACGCGGTGTTACAGCCGGATAGTTACAACGCTGCAGCCGCTCGCAGAGCGCATGGAGGCTGCGGGGTTTCGTGTGTCTCCTCTCTATCTATGGACATCTTCAGTTATTTACGATTGGGCAAGAGGCGTTGACTGGGACGAAATTATCGAAACTGCCGGGATCTCTGATGGGGACATGGCAATGCTTGTCCTCCGGACAGCGGATAACTTATGGCAACTCAGGAATCTGAAAGAGACGCATCCCCAGGTGGCGGCGCTTGCAGCTAAGGCGAGAGAATCAATTCTCAAGGAACCGGTTATCTTTGAATAAGACGACTCTTTGAATAGCGTAGTGTAGACCTTTAGATCTGCTTTCCTATTGTTCGTCATTACGACGAGCGAACCGACGCGGCAATCTTATTTTTTATCCCTCATTTGTTGCTTGACTTTTTCGTCAACAATACGATAAAAGGCACGATTCCTAAACAATTTCTTCTGCACTGCACGTCCCCATCGTCTAGAGGCCTAGGACACCGGCCTTTCACGCCGGTAACCCGGGTTCGAATCCCGGTGGGGACGCCAAATTATATCCAGTACTTATAAATTCCCAACTTTTTCAACTACCGCGTGTGTGTCCCTATGTGTGTCCTTTTTTTCCAACAGCCTCAATCCAACCGATAAATCGTCATCAATTTTTTTTAGGTAAATCTCTGTTGTGGTCTGTGTCTTGTGTCTCAGTAACCTTTGCAGCTTTTTGATGCTGACTTTGTGAATGTCATTTAACACCGAAGGACCGTACTTCCTGAGAGCCTTAAACCCGAACTGCTTAACTCCCGCTTTCTTGCATACGCCCTTTAGAAATTTGTTTCTGTGCGTGAACTTCTCTCCGGTTTCAGGGTCTGTAAAAACATGGGCAGATTTCTTATTACGATGCTCCCATTGCCACGCCAAAGCTTCGTATAGGTCTGAGCCCTTAGGCAATGGGAAATAGTCCGCCTGCCTGTCACCATGCAACCTCTTTCTTGTCCACAGGCGATACCATTCCTTCTCGAAATTGATATCCTCCCATGTCCAATCAAAGATTTCCGACCTCCTTGCGAATGTATAATAGTAGCACTTCAGCATCACCCGATCCTGTCCACTAGCTGCAATCATAACCCTGTCAATATCTTCGCCTGATGGGAGATACTCCGGTTTACGCTCTTCAGGCATCCTGTCAATATTAACAACCGGATTGTGCGTAATGCCATGAATCTTCCTCAGCCAGTTGAACATCGCAAGAAGGTTTTTCCGATCCCTGTTCCAGGCATTCCCTGAAACCTTGCGCGCTCTCTCTGCAAGATGCTGTAACACCATGGATGGAGTAACATCATCCACATTCACTTTACCCCACTTTTTCAGCAGAGCACGGCACAACTTCTTTTTCTCGCCATAAGTCGTTGATGAAAACTTCAACTTTGAAAAATCAAGATACTCATTGCACGCCGTCAAGAAGTCCATGCCGGTTTTGGTTTCCTCCGTCGAGCTTTCCAGTTCCTCTGGATTCTCCAACTCCTGCAATTTTTGCACTTCCCAACACTTCGCTTCCGTCTTTGTCTTGAAAATGCCTGTGTATCGTTGACTTCCTTTCTTCACCACCCCTTTCCATCTTCTTCTTTTCTGGTCGAAATAGGGCATCTATCAACTCCTTCCTGAACCTCAAGGTTCTACCAATTTTGAGGCCCCCTAATTTCTCCCAGCGTGTGTAGACTGTCCGAACTGAAACGTTCAGATATCCAGCCACCTGTTTGGGGGTCATTATGGCATCATTCAATTTTAAGTCAACAGAAGAGTGATGCATTACAATCCTGTTTGAAAATTATTTATCAGCTACTTCATTCCCTACATGGGGAATGCTCAATCCTGGGTCATCTATGGGCGCCACATTACCTGCCATGATGGCCTCCTAGGTAGGCATTTGTGATGTCGATCCGGTGATGCCCAAGTTCCTCGCCGACAGCGAGACGTATCTCCTTGTCCAGCTCTCTGACTTGTTCTTTCGAGAGACCGGTTTCAGACGCTGCGTATTCCCGCCACTCATTGCCGAACTTTCCAACCTCAACGGGACACTTTACTTCACGCCCTGTCATTTCTTCCCATTTCGAAGTGTAGCTTTCATGAGCAAACGAGTGCCTGAACGCATGAAACCACCTCGTGGATCCTATACTCTCGTTGACGCTGCGCAGAACGCTGTAAGCGAAATTCCGGTACTGACTGTAATTCATGTTGGAGGGTATCAACGATCCTCTCGTGAACCAGCCGGCATGTTGACGCACAAACTCTTGAGCATGTTGAAAGGCAGCAATCTCCCGGACCGTGAACGTCCGAGGCTGACCGTTCTTCACGCCATCACCACGTTCCAGACGGACCATGTTATCAGAGAAGTCCTTACATTCTATTTTGATCTGGGTGCTTTCTCGAAACCTCAATCCGCCTTCTCTTTGCAGGGTAATGGAATGTGCCAATGCCTGGTATCGTATATCGGCCGTCTCCACAAACCGCTCCCTCAGTTCGTTCAAGACCATTTGATAAACCTCATTCGAGACTGATTTGTTGACATTATCGTAGCGATGTCCTCTCGCAATTCCATATTCCTTTGCGGAAACGTAATTATCGTTGCCGTAAACTTCGAAGACAGAGTTGATCGCGGAGATATAGCTCGAGGTCGTTGACGATTCTTTCTCTCCATTCTCTAATTCCATTCGTAAATTATCAGCGTATGCCGCGTATTGTTCCTGAGTTACTTTTTCCAGGTTTCTGATCTGATACTCGGAGCGCATGAAACCGGCAAGATCCTGCAAATCGGAAACAATCTTATTCTCCGATGCCGTGCCGTTACCCCTTGCGATACTCACATGCTCGGCGATCTTCCGGATAACTAGGTTGTCCAGATTCTTGCCAACACCATAATTCCTCATGTGCACCTCTCAAGACATAGTATTCCCTCTTGCAGCCTTTCCCGGAAGGAACGGCTGCTGCCTTGTGGACCCGTAATCTGACAAAGAGTTGTTAAATGTTTGTTAGGTTAATAGTTTGGTTACTACCCTGAGAACTACGACCCCGTCGTAAGAGCCTCAACGTGAATAGCAACCCTTAAATCCGTCTCTTTGTACCGCTCTTCGTGCGTTAGCAAAGAAACGGATTTCGCCGCTTCGTGACCCTGGTTCAGCCACGTCGAAGTTAAACGATATAGAAGTTAAATGATAAAAGGTGCTCATCGGGATTCCACACTATCCCGCGTCGCTGTGAGGATGACTCTGTATCCTCACGATGTGCCGTCTTACTTTTTTGTTTGTTCAGGTTTCTGAGATATTAAAATTGAATGACTCTGGTGAGACGTTCATTGCATTGATGATCATGCAATTAGTGTATCCATGTCCTGAAGGCTTCTTCAACTGACTTGAAACCTTCTTCATCCTTTTCCGCTGATCTTCTTCCCAGCAGAATATGTTGCCATTTCTCTTTCTCCTTTCTTCGTTAATGTTCAATTGGCCAGGAGAAAGATAGTTGCCCCTCAGGGGGAACAAGAATACTTTCCCCTGGAAGGGTCCTTTCAGTGACAATGTTTTGTGAATAGATTATTTTTGATGTGCCGTGCTCCGGAACATTCGATCGTGTGGAGATCGAAAACTTCGTATCGAGCACATTCATCGAACGGGATGAAGGAATTAAAGAACCTTCACTTCCCCGCAGCTGCAAGCATCCAAAATTCTCATGAATGCAAAATTTCGGCCGCACTTCCTGGAGGTAATAAATGAATTATCACCGGATGTCATGGCAGCCATATCTTCAGGGAAAGCATCTGACTGCTGGTTACGGGCATGCAGCGTTATCGCCAGGTAGTTAAATCATAAACTGCAAAACTTCATTGCTTCGTTAGGCGAACATGTTGTTCCGCTGTGCCGGGGAGTAGTTAAATGATAAATG
>JBEKXK010000006.1:0-63878 GCA_049512055.1 Syntrophales bacterium
GGAATCTTCATCGAAACGGTTCCCTTCCTGATATACTTAATGGTCGTCGGAGCCATGATAACCTATAAAAGCAGCGCGCCCATCAGGGCCAGGTATAGCTGGCTGCCTGCCAGTGTAAGGAGATTGGACGACAGGATATCCGGAAATATTGCCGGTAAAATCGAAAATCTCATTTTAAAAGCCGTGAAGAAATGAAGGGAAGGGGAATATGCAGACGAAGAATATGCATGTGATTTTTTCTGCGACGATATTGCTTTTCTGTATTACTTATGAGACAGCTCTATCTGCCGAAAGGCTCACTCTGCAACAGAGTATCGATGTGGCCTTAAGGCAGAGTGTCCTCATCCAGTCGGCCCAGGAAGGCGTAAAAGGGGCGGAAGCCCAGAAGAAGGAAGCCTTTACAGGATTCCTGCCGAAGTTCAGCACCTATTATAGTTACTCGCGGCTGAATGTCGACCCGACGCTGAGTGCCACCCTTCCGGCTCCCCTGGGTCCCATCACATTGGTCACAGGGACAAAAGATAATTACAGTTGGGCTGTGGAAGTGAAACAACCGATCTTTGCCGGCGGCGGAATACTCGCAAATTATGAGGCCGGCCGGCTCGGCCATGAAATCGCGTCACTGGAGGAAACGGCAGTAGTCCAGGACATGGTCCAGGAGGTTAGGGTAGCTTATTTCAATGTTCTGAAGGCGGAGAGGGGCCTCGACGTGGCAAGACAATCGGTGGAGCAGCTCGACGCGCACCGCAGCATGGCCCAGGATTTTTTTGATGTCGGAGTGATTCCCAAGAACGATCTCCTCCGCGCCGAGGTGGAACTCGCGAACGGCAGGCAGAATCTCGTCAGGGCGGAAAACGCGGTGGAGACAGCAAAAGCCAAATTCAATACCGTCCTCCGTAGGGAAATCGATACACCGACTGAAGTCGAAGACATTCTTGCCCTGAGGCCGTACACAAAGACCTTCGATGAATGCCAGAAGCTTGCCATGGAAAACAGGCCGGAAGTGAAGTCCTACACCCGGAAAGTCGAACAGTCACAGAAACTGGTGAAACTGGCCAAGAGTGAATATCTCCCTTCCATAAATGTGGTCGGCCATTTTGAACGCTACGGCGACAACGCCAATGTTAACGGCAGCCCCTATAAGAATCAGGACAACACGTATGTCATGGGAATGGCCACCTGGAATTTCTGGGAGTGGGGCCGAACAAAAAACCGGGTCGACGCCAGCCGCTCCCGGGAGAATCAAACAGCATACGCCTTGGACAATATAAAAGATCAGGTCACTCTCGATGTAAAGAACGCCTGGTTGGCGCTCCATGAGGCCGAAAAGCAGGTGGCGGTTACAAAAAAGTCGATTGAGCAGGCAGATGAGAACTTTCGTGTCAGTACGGAAAGATACCGGGAGCATGTGGGAACGTCAACGGACGTCATCGATGCGCAGACCCTGCTTACAAAGGCGAAAACGGATTACTTCAATGCCCTAAGCGATTACAACATAAGCATAGCCAGACTGGAGAGGGCGATGGGTGTGCGGGAGGTCTTGCCATGAAGAAGAGAATAATCGTTATAGTTTTTATCGTTCTCCTTGTAGGTGTCGGGTCCCTGGTCTATTTTGGACAGTGGCAGTCCCAGCGGGGCGAACTTTATTATTCCGGGACGATTGAGGCGACTAATTCCAATCTCGCCTTTCAGGCAAGCGGCCGTGTCATCAACGTGGCTGTCCGGGAAGGCTATGCCGTCAAAAAGGATCAACTCATTGCCGAGCTTGATCCAACGGAATATCAGTCAAAAAAAGAGCAGGCGCAGGCAAATCATGCCCGGTCGATCAAGACACGGGATCAACTGGCCACAATGCTTAATATATACAAAAGCACACTTCCTGCCGATGTCGTGAGGGCCGCGACAAATGTCACAAGCGCCAGGGACGTCATGGATGACGCGCAGAGGAATTATCAGCGGTATGAGCAATTGTTCAAGCGCGGCGTAGTCACGGAAAAGGAAAGGGACTCCGTAAAGCTCGGCTATGATACGGCTAAGTCCAGACTCGATGACGCGGAAGCCGCATTGAGACAGGCAAAGAGCAACCTGAAGAAGATTGAAGCAACGGAACAGGAAATCGAAGCATCCACGTCTCAGATCAAACAGGCCAAAGCTGCTCTCGAACAGTCCGACATTCAATTGCAATACTGCCGGCTGCTCGCCCCCTACAACGGGATCATCACGAGCCGCAACGTTGAACCCGGAGAAGTGGTCAGCCCCGGCCGCGAGGTCTTGACTATGGCCGATCTCGAGACTGTGGACCTGAAAATATTTGTGGATGAGACAGAAATCGGAAAGGTGAAACCGGGGCAGGATGTGGATGTGAAGATCGATACCTTTCCCAATAAGATTTACAAAGGGAAGGTGACATTCATCTCACCGGAAGGTGAATTTACACCTAAGATAATTCAGACCAAGAAAGAAAGGGTGAAACTGGTGTACCTTGTGAAGGTCTCCATTCCCAATCCTTCTTTCGAACTGAAGTCCGGCATGCCGGCGGACGCCTGGCTGCGGTAAAAATCCCTCCCAACCTCCCTTTTACAAAGGGAGGAGTCGACAGGTTCCCACTTTGAAAAGGGGGGATTGAGGGGGATTTCTCAATCGGGGTTTTGAAATCTTCCCGGCTCTCTTTTAATTGAAAGGGGACGAACGTTTCGGAGAGCGCCGACAATGGTCGCAGACAAAAGATCTTACATTTCTATAGAGAATGTTTCCATGCGCTTCGGCGATGTGGAGGCAGTGCATGATCTTTCCCTATCCATCGAGCAGGGAACAATCTTCGGTCTCGTAGGGTCCGATGGGGCGGGAAAATCAACACTGCTGCGGATGGTGGCGACCATGATCCGGCCTGCATCGGGGAAAATTCTGATCGGCACTATCAACGTTGTCATGGACAAACAGCGGGTAAAACCTTTGATCGGCTACATGCCGCAGCGTTTTGGTCTCTACCAGGACCTGACAGTTGATGAAAATATGCAATTCTTCATGGACGTCTTTAATGTTCCAAGGCGAGAACGTGCGCAGAGAAGACAGAAGTACCTCGGATTTTCCAATCTGCTCCCCTTTGTCAATCGTCAGGCAGGCAACCTCTCCGGCGGAATGAAACAGAAACTGGGATTGGCCTGCGTTCTGGTCCATGAACCGAAGGTGTTGATCCTGGACGAGCCGACGAACGGCGTGGATCCTGTTTCACGGCAGGAGTTCTGGGAAATACTCGCCCAGATGCGCGCAGATGGCATGACCATCATGGTGTCCACCGCTTATCTCGATGAGGGAGAAAAATGCGACCGTCTGGCGCTAATGCATCGTTCCCGCGTTCTTGACATTGCTGCGCCGCAGGAAATACGCGGACGTTACGCAAGCCTCGAAGAGGCCATGATCAAGCGCATCCAGGAAGTGGATGAGGAGATTGTTCATGATTCCTTCAAACGCTGAGGCCGTAGCTGTAACGGCTCTGGAAAAGCGGTTCGGCGCCTTCGTCGCGGTGGATAAGATTACCTTCTCCGTAAGAAGAGGAGAAATCTTCGGTTTCCTCGGGCCCAACGGCTCCGGGAAATCGACGACCATCCGCATGCTCTGCGGCATACTGACCCCCACTTCGGGGAGCGGCCATGTGGCAGGACACGATATCGTGAAAGAGCCCGAGGAAATCAAAAAATCTATCGGGTACATGTCCCAAAAGTTTTCCCTCTATGAAGACCTGAGCCCATACGAAAATATCAGATTCTATCTGGGCATCTACGCTGTGCCCGAGAACCAGTGGAAAGAGCGCATTGACTGGATTCTGGATATGACGCAGCTCGGGGAGGCGCGTAATCGATACACCCGGGAATTGCCGCAGGGCTGGCGTCAGCGTCTCGCCTTAGGCTGTGCCCTCCTCCACCGCCCGGACATCCTTTTCTTGGATGAACCCACCTCCGGTGTGGATCCGATTACACGCCAGCACTTCTGGGATTTCATTCGTCAACTGGCTGCGGAGGGAATCACGGTATTTGTTACAACACACTATATGGATGAAGCCCGGCATTGCGGGCGCATTGTAATGATCAACGAGGGCAAGATAGTTGCTGTCGGCAGCCCCGCAGAAATAATTGCTGCGGCATGTCCGGGTCGTCCTGACGCCGACTTGAATGAAGCCTTTATCACCCTCATGTCTGGGAAAGTAAATTCTGATGGGGTATTTCACCATTGAGACTCAGAAATATTCAAGCTGTCACTCGCAAGGAGTTTTATCATCTGATAAGGGATTTCCGGAGCCTGTATCTGGCGTTTGCCCTTCCGCTGCTGCTCATTCTGCTCTTCGGCTATGCCTTGAGTCTTGATGTCGATAATGTGGAAACGGTCGTGGTGGATCATGACAATACAGATCTGAGCCGGGACTTCATACAGCATCTCGGCGCCTCCCCGTATTTTCATATTGGGGCGCACCTGCCCAATACAAAAGCCGCCATCGAATATTTAGACCGTGGGCGGGCGATACTTGCGGTCATAATACCCCCCAACTGGACGAGGGATATCCGCTCGGACCGTGCAGCTCAACTGCAGGTCCTTCTTGATGGGAGCGACCCCAGCTTTGCCAATATCACGCGGGGATATGTGAATGCCTTCGTCTCACAGTACAATCAGAAACTGCTTGTCGCATTCCTCGACCGTCAGGGCATGGAGCAGATAAAACCGCCTATCAATGGCCGGGTACGCGTGTGGTTTAACGAAGACCTGGAGAGCCGTAATTTCATAGTTCCCGGCATGATTGCCGTCATCATCATGATCGTGGGGGCCATGCTGACCTCCTTGGTCATCGCACGGGAATACGAGAACGGGACGATGGAAACGATCAAGTCTCTGCCGCTCTCTGCCGGCGATTTGCTGATCGGCAAGGCGATCCCGTATTTCTTTGTCGGTCTGACCGATGTCCTTATTTCCATTCTCATGGGGCAGGTTCTCTTCGGAGTCGTCATGAAGTCCAGCTTCTGGCTGATGATATTAGCCTCTTCCATTTATCTGTCTGTAGCGTTGACGCTGGGTCTCGCCATTTCCTGCATCACGAAAACTCAACTGCTCGCCAATCAGGGCGCCATTCTTCTGACTTACCTTCCATCGCTGCTTCTGTCGAATTTCGTCTTCCCTGTGGTCAACATGCCGACGGTCCTGCAGCTTGTGACATACGTCGTTCCCGCCACCTATTATGTCAATATTCTGAGCGGCTTATATCTGCGGAACCTTGGACTCGCCCATCTATGGCCGAGTTACTTAGTCATGACTTTCATGTTTGCCGTTCTCGCAGTCCTGAACTATGTATTGCTCAAGAAGGAGGGGCTGTAACATGAACTGGCTTCGCATCCGGGAACTTGTCCGTAAGGAGTTTATTCTCCTCTTCCGCTACAGGAGAAGCAGGCGTGTTCTCATCGTTGCGCCGCTTCTCCAGCTGCTCTTGTTCGGATACGTCGTGAATTATGATATCAGAGTCATCCAGATCGCTATTCTTGATCAGTCCGGGACACGGGAAAGCCGCATGGTAGCTGACGCCTTCAGCGCCAATAAAATATTCAGGATTACCCAGATTTTGCAGAACGACCGTGAACTGGAGCAGGCGCTGTTAGACACAAAGGTCGATATGGCGATCAAGATCGGACCCGACCTAAGCAAGAAAATCAGAAAAGGAGAAACGGCGGAGATTCAAATCATCGCCGATGGGACCATGAGCAACATGGCGTCCATCCGGATAGCTTATGCCATGCTGGTCATTGATAAGTTGAACCAGGACCTGCTCAAGGAGCTGTATCCCCGGCACATGGATTACGGTAAAATCGACGCGAGAATCAGAACGTGGTACAATCCAAACCTTGACAGTCAGTATTTCTTCGTTCCCGGCATCGTCGCTTTTGTGATTATGCTGATCGCTCTGCTCTTGACCTCGATTGCCATCATCAGGGAAAAAGAGGCAGGCACAATCGAGCAGTTAATCGTGACTCCGTTAAAGCCTATCGAACTCATCGTGGGAAAAACGATCCCTTATATAATCATCTCAATCCTGCAGATGGTAGCGGTTACGATCATCGCCGTTGTCTGGTTTGAGATACCGCTTGCCGGGAGTGTTGTCCTGCTCTTTGTAGCCACATTGCTCTTTCTTCTCTCCACTCTGGGTGTGGGTCTCTTTATCTCCACCGTTTCCTCAACACAGCAGCAGGCCATGATGACGACATTCTTCTTTCTCCTTCCCTTCTTCATGCTCAGCGGCTTTGTCTTTCCCATTGTCAACATGCCCGTTGTCGTTCAGTGGTTGACATACCTGAACCCTTTGAGGTATTTTCTGGTTATCATCAGAGGCATTTTCCTGAAGGGCATTGGTCTTGAAATTCTCTGGCCCCAGTGTGCGGCATTGACCATAATCGGTCTTGTGGTGTTTACCGCTGCTGTAAGACGTTTCAGGAAGCGCCTTGACTAACGACGGGGCAGGCATCATGACAACTTCTGATTCTTCTCTAAAACATAACCCTTTCGGAGAACTGAAGAAATGCGTCGGACGCAAGACGCAGCCCAAGCCATCGTCCGCTCGCGTATCCAAATCTGAGCTGGAGCCTGCCCGCGATCCGGAAATTGAAGAACAGGTTTTTCTCGAAGCCGTTCAGGATGTGAAACCGATGCAGCAGGACAAACGCGCGGCGAATAATATCAGGAGCAGGCCGCCGGAGACCGTCAAGGAGTCCCCGGAAACGGCAATCGTCGGTCAGCTTACGAATCTCGTAAAATATGGGGAGGGCTTCGTCATTTCGGATACGCCGGAGTACATCGAGGGCACAGGCTATGACGTGCATCCAGAGTTTGCGGGGAGACTCCATCGCGGTGATTTTTCCATACAGGCCCACGTTGATTTTCACGGGCAGAGCGTAGCAGAGGCAAAGAAGACATTCGAAGAGTTCCTAAATGGGGCTGTCAAATTGGGCAAGAGGGCGGTCCTGATCATTCACGGACGCGGCCTCTCTTCGCCGGGCGAACCACTGTTGAAAAATAACGTCCATGAGTGGCTAACCCGCGGACACTGGCGCAAGTGGGTGATCGCCTTTTCAAGCGCGCAATCTTATGACGGCGGCGCAGGCGCAACATACGTTCTCCTCCGCCAACGGCCTGTTTCAAAGCATGCGCGAAAGGGACGACGAGAGGAATAATTCATTGTCACTCCCGCCCTCGAATGTCCTTATCGGGGGTGTGGACGACGGAATGTAGTGCAGACCTTTAGGCCTGCTTTCTTCAACAGGACGTTCCCCCTTTCTTGAAGGGGGATTCAGGGGGATTTTAAATGCCCATACACGAGGTGATTCCATGACGCATACTTTCTTGTTACAGGAGGGAGTCTGGATCGCCCGCGGCCATTACTTTGATGACAGGGAGCGAATGTTGCCGCTCGAGGGAATGGTCAGAATCACGCACCTGGAAGGTTTGTGGCTAAATGAAGGGCAAGCGGAAATCAAGATGGGAGAGAATCCTGTCAAGATCCACAGTCGCTATGAAATTATTCCTTTCGAAGAAGGCAAGAATCAGACGACCTGGGAATCCGTGAACCCCGACCTGGGTATCCTACAGGGCCGGTCCATCATTGTTGCCGATACGATCATCTCGACCTGCCGCTCAGAAAAAGGTGAATACACCGGGGCCGAATTCCATATAAAAGCAAGTGACGTCTATTATAAGAATCGGGGCATTCTTTTTAAAGGAAATGACAAATTATCATCCTGGAGCGTAGATCTGAAAAAATCATCGCAAGATTTATGAAACCAATCTTTCCCGGCGTGATGATACGTCTCAGAAAACGGCTTGATTAAGTGGGGCGTTTCCTGTAAATATCCTGAACATCACGCCCGTAAAAACTTCGCCGAAGCCTGGTCAATGGAGAAGGGACAATGCTGAAGGTCCTTGACGACGAATCCGCAATCAAAAGATACAGGCGACAATTCATAAAGAGCTTCAAACCTTTCATCGATGAAAAAATCCCTGTAAGTCTGGGCCATCCCGGCGCAACGGTCAAGGCTAAGGCCTTGTGGTCGCAGCGCCTCGGCATCTGGATGGTGAACGAGAAGACGTCGGGAAGCAGGTACGGGCATGCATTCGGGGCGGAAAAACCGACGGGCACATCTCATATCCCGATTACATGCGAAATCAATTTCCCCGTAAAAGGGGTTGACAGGCGCATGGGCGGGGCGCTGGCGATAGACCGCAAGGGCCGAATATTCGTGGCGCACCGGGGCAGAATCGGCGGCGGCAAGAAAGGCGTCGGCAAGGCTCTGTTCGATGACCACTACAGGGGCGTTTGGGCAATCATGGAAGACGGTTCCGCGGAAACCACTGTGGCTTTAATAGGCGTCCTGAATTCGCCGCGGTTCGTCAGGCAGGTCAGTCAATTTATCCGCAAGGTTGACAGGATGAAAAATATTTTTTCATCCCGCACTTCTCAAGTGGAAATGTCTTTTGACGAGCTTCATTTCCGGGAAGAGCTTATCGGTGCGCGCTATGCGGACCCGCTGACCGATCCTGCATCGATGTGCGACCACGGTTTAATTGTAAAGGATTTATACGACGTACTTTCCCGCCTCGGTTTTAAAGCAGGGAATGACCCGGAAGGGGACATCCTTATTGTGAATGCCAGAAAAGAGATAACAGCCGTCTTTGAAGTAATCACAGATGCATCAATACACAGTATACAGTCTGCTGCCGCCCGGCTGCTCCTCGCCAACACCGAACTTCCGAAGCAACCCCGTCTGATTCTCGCTATCCCCGAGGCTGTCGATGAAACGCTCAATAGAAAACTGAAGAAGCTGGGCGTCGATATGCTGCCATACAATTGGAAGCATGATCAGGCTGTCTTCCCGGGACTCAACGAGCTGATCACATAAGTGCTAAGGGGTGTAACGTGGCAGCTCCCAAAGAAATCGTTGAATTAGTCGAGCGCTTTGAAAGCAACCGCAAGGATTATAAATCAGGCGGTTACAACGAGGCGCAATTGAGACAGGAGTTTATCGGCCCTTTTTTCAAGGCTCTCGGCTGGGACGTGGACAACACGGCCGGGCATGCTGAGGCATACAAGGACGTCATACATGAAGACGCAATCAAGATAGGCGGCGCTACCAAGGCCCCTGATTATGCCTTTCGCATCGGCGGCACACGAAAATTTTTTGTTGAAGCAAAAAAACCAGCGGTAAACATTTCCGAAGATGTAGCCTCCGCCTATCAACTGCGTCGCTACGCATGGTCTTCGAAACTTCCTCTTTCCATCCTCACTAATTTTGAAGAACTGTCCGTCTATGATTGTACCGTAAAGCCGAGCAACAAAGACAAGGCGTCCACCGGCCGCATACTGCATTTCGATTACAGAACCTACTGCAAGAACTGGAGAGAGATCGTAGGAATATTCTCCAAGGATGCAGTTCTCAGAGGTTCGTTCGACCGGTACGCACAGTCTGCTGCCGGCCGCAAGAAAGGGACTGCCGGCGTTGATGATGCCTTCCTTGCCGACATTGATGAGTGGCGGCAGTCTCTGGCACAGAATATCGCCCTCCGCAATCCGAAGCTGACCCAACGGGATCTCAATTTTGCCGTAGGGAAAACAATCGACCGGATTATCTTCCTGCGCATCTGTGAAGACCGCGGTATCGAGCCATACGGCCAGCTCATGGCCCTTCAGAATGGTACGGGCATCTATAAGCGTTTGATCCAAATCTACTACAGCGCTGACGATAAATATAATTCCGGCCTCTTTCATTTCCGGCATGAAAGAGATCGTTCCGAGCAGCCCGATGACCTGACGCTTAATCTCACCATAGACGATAAACCGTTGAAAGAAATTTTCAGCAGGCCTCTATTATCCCGATAGTCCCTATGAGTTTTCTGTTCTTCCTGCCGATATCCTGGGTCATGTCTATGAGCAGTTTCTGGGGAAGGTCATCTACCTCACGGCGGGACACCGGGCCAAAGTCGAGGACAAACCGGAAGTCAAAAAGGCAGGCGGCGTCTATTATACGCCGACTTACATCGTCGACTATATTGTGAAGAATACGGTGGGCAAACTCGTTGAAGGGAAGAAGCCGAAGGGGGTTCAGAAGCTGAAGATACTTGATCCCGCCTGCGGCTCCGGCTCCTTCCTGATCGGCGCATATCAGTATCTTTTGGACTGGCATCGTGACCGGTACATCGAAGATGGGCCTGAGAAATGGGTGAAGGGTCGAAATGCAGCGCTATGCCAGGTCATGCGCGGCGAATGGCGGTTAACGACGGCTGAGCGGAAGCGTATCCTCCTAACTAACATCTACGGCGTGGATATTGACCCACAGGCCGTGGAGGTCACAAAGCTCTCACTCCTTCTCAAAGTTCTCGAAGGCGAAAACGAAGAGACCCTTGCCAATCAGATCAGGCTCTTCCACGAGCGCGCCCTTCCGGATCTGGGAAACAATGTCAAGTGCGGCAACTCACTCATCGGCCCCGATTTTTACGACAACCAACAGTTAGGCTTCTTTGATGACGAAGAACGCTACCGCGTAAATGTCTTCGATTGGAAGAAAGAGTTCCTCGAAGTCTTCAACAATGGCGGCTTCGATGCTGTCATTGGAAATCCACCGTATGGATATATGATATCACGCGAACAACAACAATACCTTGCGAAGCATTACGAACATCAAGATTATCAAAAGGATTTCTACCTTCTGTTCTTAGAGCGCTACAAGTTCTTCATAAAATATAACGGCCTTCTTGGTGTCATTGTATCTAACACTTGGCTTCAATCGGTGACGTTAAGGAAAATTAGACAGTATTTAACGAGCCGGTACCTTTGGCTAAGAATTCTATGCCTACAAGAAAAGGTGTTTCGGGCCATTGTTGACACTCATGTTCTGATCTTTCAGAGAGTGGATCGCCTAGGTAAGGAGACGGGGTTCTTAAGCGTTGACTTTCGGTTAAATGGAACTATCTCAGAAAGCCATACGTTATCGTGGCAGGAAATACCCAACACTGGTGATCCAATAAATATAATCGCGAAGAGTGAAGCTCACGATTTATATGACAAGGTTCAACAGATGTCTTTGTCCTTGTCAAGGATTTGCAGGGTATTCAATGGCGTCAAACCCTTTGAAAAAGGCAAAGGAAGCCCTCCCCAGACCGATCAGGTGCTGAAAGAGAAACCTTACGTGCGAGAAGGGGCAGCTCCCAATAAAAAATGGTCTCCGCTGTTGCGAGGGAGTCTAATTCATCGCTATACAAATCTGTGGAATCGAGATTACTGGATTCAATATGGCCCTTGGCTTGCGGCCCCACGTGATCCCTCGATATTTGAAGCACCTTTGAAGATTGTTGTTCGCCAAACGGGTGATTCAATTATTGGAACCTTGGTTGAACAAGGCTTCATAGCGCGCAACAACTTGCATGTATTGTTGCCAGAACATAATCCGTACAACCTTCGTTATGTCTTAGGAATAATGAACTCCAAGTTAATGGATTTTATTTATACGATCATGAATCCCGAGAAAGGAGAAGCTCTAGCAGAAGTTAAAAAGAAACATGTCGAGCAACTGCCCATCCATGGCATTAATTTCTCCGACCACGCCGACAAAACGCACCACGACAAGATGGTAACATTAGTCGAACAGATGCTTTCGCTCAATAAGAAGCTGGCAGACGCAAAAACCGAACATGATAGAACCAACCTCCAGCGTCAGATCGACGCCACTGATCGCCAGATCGACCAGCTCGTTTATGAGTTGTATGGATTGACAGACGAAGAGATCAGTATTGTGGAGGGGAATGCATAGTCGCGGGAGGAAGAAGAATGAAAGATTATCACATCAATGTATTTTACAGTGAAGAAGATAGAGGGTATATTGCCGATATACCAGATTTGAAACACTGTTCCGCTTTCGGTAACACTCAGGAAGAGGCTTTAAAAGAAGTATTAAAAGCAAAAGAAGCGTGGCTTGAAGTGGCTCGTAAACGGGGTAAACCAATACCGGAGGCACGGTATCGCCCGTTGATCTATCAAGTTGGGTAAGTTCCACCAGCCTTTCCCTCTCACCATGAAAGAATTCATCTGTTTTGCCCATCGCGGCGCATCGGGGCATGAACTGGAAAACACGCTCGCGTGCCTACGCTGATTTCTGCAAGTTAATATGTGATCGGAAGCAGCGTGCAAAAGGTGCAGCAACTTCTTTCTGTAACAAAGCATAAGGCAATTCTAACTCCGGTCCACCCTTTCGAACAGTAATCCTTATTGATTGAAGTCTTCAATCTTTCCGTTTCAAAAAAAAGTGGAAGATTTCAATCGGCATTTGTGGTATTTTTTGGGCAATTAAGAACGATATTCCATAGTCAGAATTACCTTCCAAGCATCGGTAGCATCATAATTAGGATCACAACCCCCTTTTTCAGGGTGTGAGAAGAGTTTTTCCGCATGTAGCAATAGTTTCATCTGCAAGACCCATCTGGTAGAAAAGAGGACATTGTTATGAAAGACGAGCGGAAGAAAAAAAAACAGCTCATCGATGAACTGATAACGCTCCGTAAACTTGTGGCGGAAAGTGAAGTATCAAAGGACAAACATGAGTCCCATGATGATTTACTGTTGAAAAGCGGGGAGCGCTTCCGATATTTCGTGGAAAACGCCAATGACATCGTCTATTCCCTGACGCCTGACGGGATCTTCACATATGCCTCCCCCAATTGGACGGAAATACTGGGGCATGACATCCACGAAGTTGTAGGCCAGTCATTTGAGTCCTTTGTGCATCCCGAGGATATTCCTCTCTGTCGCGCATTCCTGGAACGGGTCGTAGCAACGGGGAAAAAGCAGGCTGGGGTCGAATATCGGGTGCGACACAAGACCGGCGCATGGCGGTGGCATACTTCGAATGCTTCGCCCCTACGTGATGCCGATGGTAACATTATTTCATATATGGGCATATCCCGTGACATCACCGAACGCAAACGGACAGAGGAAGAACTCAGAGAGAACGAAGGGAAGTATAGATCCCTCTACCAGGAATTCCGCGGGATTCTCGATGCCATTCCGGACGGTCTGCTCCTACTTTCGCCGGACTTGAAGATCGTTTGGGAGAATGAGGTGGCGAAGTCGGTGCATTTAGAGCATTCGGACATTAGCGATCCACGCTGTTACCATATAAAACATGGGCGATCAGAACCCTGTGAATCATGTGTCGCGCCGGAGTGTCTTGCCTCAGGGCAGCCGAAAGTAGGAGAAAGCATAACTCCCGACGGAAGGATCTGGGAATTGCGCTTCTTCCCCGTCTTCGACGACAAGGGGGACGCAAAAGGAGTGATCGAGGTTGCACACAATATCACCGAGCGGAAAAAAGCGGAGGAGGCACTGAGGGCATCGGAGAACCGATACCGGACCATCTTCGATACCACAGGGACCACCATGCTGATCGTTGAGGAAGATATGACGATTTCTCTTGTAAACCACGGATTTGAAAGTCTGACCGGATACAAGCGGGAGGAGGTCGAAGGGAAGAAGAAGTGGACGGAGTTTGTTGAAAAGGGTGATTTAGAAAAGATGATCACGCAACATCAGTTGCGAAGGGTAGATTCCGGTCTTGCGAAGAAGAGTTATGAGTTTCGACTTGTACACAGAGACGGTCGCCTGAAGAATATATTCTTAACCGTCGATCTAATACCGGGTACGAAGAAAAGTGTTGCTTCTCTTATGGACATCACTGACCGCAGGCGGGCGGAGGAGGCGCTCCGGGAGAGCGAGGCACGGTACAAACTGATCACAGACAACATGAGCGACACCGTATGGCTCATGGACATGGACCTGAAGACAACATGGTGCAGTCCATCTGTAGAGCGTAGCCGCGGGTACAGTTTCGAGGAAATTAAAGCCTTGCCGATGGAAAGGCATGTAACCCCGGCATCAATAGAAATTATTCTCAAAACGTTATCAGAGGAATTGACGCCGGAAAGGCTCCAGCAAAAGGATCTAAACATATTTAGAGAACTGGAGTTGGAATTTTACAAAAAGGATGGATCCACCTGTTGGAGTGAAGCCCGGTTTACACTCCTCAGGGATCCGCAGGGGAGTCCCATCGGCTTATTGGGTGTGGGACGTGACATCACAGAGCGCAAACGAGTGCAAGGGGCGTTGCGGGAGAGCGAGGAGAAATACCGGGCAATCATCGAAAATATGCAAGAGGGCTACCATGAAGTGGACCTCAGAGGCAACTTTACATTCTTCAACGAGGCGACGTGCAAGATCATAGGTTACGACAGAGAAGAACTGTTGGGGATGAATAACCGCCAATATGCAGATGAAGAAAATACCCGCAAGGTTTATCAAGTTTACAACCGGGTCTACCGAACCGGCGAACCGGTAAAGAACTTTGAGTGGCAGATTATCAGGAAGAACGGTGATCGCAGAGATATGGAAATTTCCATATCACTCATCAAGGACGCGGATAATCATCCGACCGGATTCCGGAGCGTCGTGCGCGACACCACCGATCGCAAGCGTGCGGATGCTCAGCGCAGATAAATGGAGGAACGTCTCCAGCGGGCGGAGAAGATGGAAGTGATAGGACTCCTGGCGGGAGGCGTGGCACACGATCTGAACAATGTTCTGGGTGTTGTCATTGGCTATTCTGAGATGCTCCTTATGGATGCTAATCAGTCAGGATCGATTAGACCCAGTCTCGTGAAAATTATGAACGGAGGACAGAAGGCTGCTGCGATTGTGCAGGATCTGCTGGCCCTGGCGAGAAGAGGGGTCTCCGGCAGAGAAGTTCTTAATCTGAACAAGATCATCGCTGAATGCCGGAAGTCGCCGGAGTTTGAGAAATTAGCTTCTTATCACCCCTCTGTAAAGATCGAGACCGATCTTGATCCGCGACTCTTCAATGTCTCCGGATCTTCCGTACATCTTGGCAAGACCTTATTCAACCTGGTTTCGAATGCGAGCGAAGCCATGCCGAGGGGCGGCATCTTGACCATCAAAACGGCCAATCAGTATCTGGCCGAGCCGATTCAGGGATATGATGAAGTCCGGGAAGGAGACTATGTTGTTCTCTCCGTATCCGATACGGGTGAAGGAATAGCGGCGGCTGATCTGAAACGCATCTTTGAGCCGTTCTACACAAAGAAGGTGATGGGGAGAAGCGGCACCGGCCTGGGGTTGGCGGTGGTATGGGGAACTGTGAAGGATCATAGAGGATACATTAACGTAGAGAGCGAAGAAGGGAAGGGGAGTGTCTTTACCATTTATTTCCCCGTAACGAGGGAAGACATCTCCGCTGAAGCTGCCGCCATATCAATGTCCGAATACATGGGGAAAGGCGAATCCATTCTCGTTGTGGATGATGTCGAGGAGCAGCGCGATCTTGCGGCAGGCATGCTTAGGAAGCTGAATTACAATGTAACGACTGTTTCCAGTGGCGAAGAAGCGATAGCGTACTTAAAGGAACATCAAGCTGACTTGATGGTCCTGGACATGATTATGGATCCCGGTATAGACGGACTGGACACCTACAGGAATATCCTTAAAATCCATCAGAAACAGAAGGCGATTATCGTCAGCGGTTTCTCGGAGACGGCTCGGGTGATTACCACCCAGGCTCTCGGTGCGGGTGCCTACATAAGAAAACCCTATGTCATAGAGAAACTGGGGTTTGCCGTGAGGAGAGAGTTGGATAGAAAATAGATGGTGGCATATTCACCAGTACGAACCGTAATCGATGACTCTCAACGATACCATCGTTGTCATCGCCTAACATCGGCTCCAGCGGACAGCGGCTATGCCGCTCGGAATCGGACGCGATCTTCAAGAAGTGGTGAGATGATGGGTAGTGGTCTTGTCCGCGCCGATGACACCTGTCGTTACACTCTTTCAATCCGAAATCAATGGTGCCTAAGAAATCTCAACCTCTCGCTTTGTAGGTGCTATGAGAAGAAACTGACTATGGCAAGAACAGAGCATGACAAGTCCGTCCTCAAGCATCAAATCGACACCACTTTCCCCTCGCCATGAAAGAATTCATCTGTTTTGCCCATCGCGGTGCATCAGGGCATGAACCGGAAAATACGCTCGCAGCAGTGGAGAAAGCTATTGCTCTTGGCGCTGATTGGATTGAAGTGGATGTGTATGCCGTTACGGGCGAGTTGATTGTCATACACGATGAACGACTCGAGCGCACGACAAACAGCACAGGTTATGTCAGAGATACATCGCTTGCATACCTGCGTTCCCTCGATGCGGGGAGAGGTCAGCATATCCCCACCCTCCGTGAGGTCTTTGACTCTGTGGACGGTAAAGCTGGGATAAATATCGAGTTGAAGGGTGCTAAGACCGCAGGTTTGGCGGTTTCCCTGATCGAAGAGTATGTCAGGGAGCGGCAGTGGAATTATGAACAGTTCATAGTATCATCATTTAACCGCCGTCAATTAAGGAAGGTGAGGAAACTCAATCCCCATATCCGGATCGGTATTCTTATTAATCGTCCCCGGCGCCACTACGCGATATTTGCCCGGCGATATCGTGCATACTCTGTACATGCCCAAATCAATGTTGCCAGTGCACGATTTATTGCACGAGCCCATGAGCGCGGACTCAAGGTATTTGTGTATACAGTCAATAGCCCTGAAGAGATTGATAAATTGCAGGCATTGGGCGCTGACGGGATATTCACCGACTTTCCTGAACTTGTCGTCAAGAGATAACGGCCTCTGCAACGTTTCATATTGTCATTTCTACCGATGTGAGGGACATAAATAAATTCCTCACATTCGTTCGGAATCACAGTAAGTCTGGATTCCCGCTGGAGCCTGTCCTCGAATGTCCTTATCGGGGGCGGGAATGACAGACTTTTCTTTCTTGTCATTTCGAGTGAAACGAGAAATCCTTGTCCCGAGCAAAGTAGGAATAGCCGCCGCCGTAACCCCGAAGGAAGAGGGGATTATGACTGGTTGCGACGGGGGATGTGTCAGAAGCTCAAGGTGACAGTCAAGCCGCCGTAAAGGTAACTGCTATCGTTATCGGCCGGATTAGTCAATTTGCCACGGGCCTTGATCTCATTCTTTGCATCGTCAGACAGCGGGAATGAGTAGGATATGGTCGGGGCCACGGTCAGGTACTTTGCCACACTTATAGGGAGGCTTGCCGTGAGCACGCCATCATGGAAATTACTGAATTTGTCGTTTGTCGCCTGGTAATTGTCATTGAACTTCGGATACCCACCATAAGATGAATTCACATTGTAGAGGGTTGCATCGGCATAGTCACTGAGCAAGTAGCTCGCGGATGCGCTCAATTGTAGCGAAACGGTCTTGTTGAATTCAAAGGTATGGGAAATCCCCAACAGGAAATAATACTGATGATAATGATCAACTTCCTTATATGCAGTCAAAGTCGGAGAAAGGAGAGTATTAAGACCGAGAGTGACAAATACTTCCTGTGAATCAAGAGGTTTTTGAGCGCCGGCATTTGGCGCTCCCAGACCATAATAGATGTAACCAACACCGGCGTTTAAAATACCAAAAGTTTTGGTATAAGAGAGAGTAATATCCGTTTCCGTCCAGGTGCTGGAATAACTGGCGTTTGTTGTCGAGTAGGGCTTTGTATCAAGGTTTCCCCATATATTGGCGCTAAACCCTTTATAACCAACCGTCAGGGAGGGTTGAACTACAACGCTGTTTTTGGTGTTTTCATATCCACGCCATACATATTTTGACAAACCGGAAATGGATAACGAACCGGTGGGTTTATCTTCCGCAGGCGCAGCCGGAGCAGCGGCCTCTGTTGCAGGGGCAGGCGCTGCTGTCGCAGGGGCTGGAGTTGCTGCTGCGGGTTTCTGATCCTCAGCCAAAGTGGAGGCCACACCCATTGTCAGTAAGAGCAAAATCACAATCACACTTAAAGAAGCATTTCTCACGAAGATATATCTTTTCATCGCAATTCCTCCTGATCTGATTTTCGAAGTTTTATAACTCAAGATATATGCCAGATGTGAAAAGGTGCGTTAGCATCCATAATCGGTTGAATATGGAGACTATTTATCTTCTCTCTCTGTTGACTGAAAGTGCAACAAAGAAACAAAAATGTGATTTCTCTTTGGAGTGATAACAAAATTGTATGCCAATAAAAGTGATATGGCTTGCAGGATACAGAAGCCTTATGGATTACTGGAAGTCAGGCGACTCACTTTTTTCCTTGAAAAAACGAAAGCGAATCCTTTATGGTAGCTTTGCTTTCTTGCCATGGGAAGTAATCCGATTTGAGGGAAATAAATGAACCTTCTAACCAGTCCGCTTCTTACCGATCTTTACCAGTTGACCATGATGCAGGGTTATGTGGATGAAGGTATGCACGAAGAGGCAGTCTTCGAGTTTTATGTACGGAGCCTGCCCCCGAGCCGCGGTTTCCTGGTCGCGGCCGGCCTCGATACGTTGCTTGCTTTTCTCGAAGGGATGCGATTCACGGAAGAGGAACTAAAATACATAGCAGGTATGGGCAGGTTTTCTCCAGCCCTGTTAGATTATCTCACTGAAATCCGCTTCCGCGGCGATGTATATGCCATGGCGGAGGGAACGGTCTTTTTCGAAAACGAGCCCGTTGTGCGCGTCGTCGCCCCCATGCCGGAGGCGCAACTGATTGAGACGCGCCTGATTAATATCCTGCATTTCGAGACACTAATTGCCAGCAAGGCGGCCCGTTGCATGCTGGCAGCAGATGACAGGGCCGTCCTGATTGATTTCGGAGTCCGGCGATCTCACGGAGCTGAGGCGGGGCTGCTGGCGGCCCGGGACTCATATATAGCCGGCTTTGCGGGTACATCTACCGTGCTGGCGGAGGCCATCTACGGGATACCTATTTTCGGAACGATGGCGCATTCCTATGTTGAGGCCCATGGGGACGAGTTGGAGGCGTTTCTCAGTTTTGCCCGTGCGAATCCGAATAATACGACCCTTCTTATCGATACGTATGACGTCCATAAAGGGGCAAAAAAGGCAGTGGAAGCGGCGAAGATATTAAAGGAGGCAGGAATAATTGTTCGCGCCGTACGCCTTGATAGCGGCGATCTTTTGGCTCTCTCGAAAGATGTCCGCGAGATCCTCGATCAGGCAGGTCTGACAGATGTCCGAATCTTCGCAAGCGGCAATCTTGACGAGTACGCGATCCGTGCTCTATTGTCTCGAGGGGCGCCCATAAACGGTTTTGGCGTGGGCACGAAATTAGATACCTCGGAAGACGCGCCATATATGGAATGCGCTTACAAGCTGATGGAGTATGCCGGCACGCCGCGCTTCAAGAAGTCAGAGGGGAAAGCCACCATTCCCGGACGCAAACAGGTCTTTCGCCAGTTTGATAACCGGACGATGGTTCGGGATATTCTGACCATTGAAGGGGATGAGATAGAGGGGACGGCGCTTCTTGCCAAGGTGATGAGCGGCGGTAAAAGAAGGGTTTCGGAGCGCCGGGAATTGAAAGAGATTGCAGCGTATACGCGGTCGCAGTTGAATGCACTTCCGGCTCATTTCCGGAGGCTGGAGACGACACCGCCATATTCCGTCAAAATCTCTCCCGCATTATCAAGGATTGAACACGAAAGCGAGCGGCGGCTGGGTTTGTAAACTGTTCGTGATACGTTATGCGTGACTCCGGGGCACTTCGCGACGAAGGATCTTGAGATATATCCTCAGTTGAGATCACGAAAAGAGAAAGTTGCCAAAAATTCTCTATTTCTTCAAATTACGATTTAGAGCTGCCCCGATAAATTTGCCGAAGAGTGGATGGGGACTCGTCGGCCGCGATTTAAATTCGGGGTGAAACTGGCACCCCAAAAACCACGGGTTGTCTTTGATCTCGACAATCTCGACAAGACGGCGATCAGGCGACGTCCCTGTAATATGCAGACCCTTCTCCACAAGGATATCTCGGAAACTGTTGTTCACTTCATAACGGTGCCTGTGTCTTTCACTGATTTCACTGACACCGTAAGCATCAAATGCAAAAGAGCCGGCCTCTAAAAGGCAGGCGTAAGCGCCCAGCCTCATCGTTGCGCCCATCTCCGTGATACTTCTCTGCTCGGGTAGATAATCGATCACCGGATACGGGGTTTCCTTGTCAAATTCGGAGCTGTTCGCCCTTTCGAGTTTGCATACGTGCCGGGCGAATTCCACAACGGCGAGCTGCATGCCCAGGCAGATGCCGAAATACGGAACCTTCTTCTCACGGGCAAATTGAATGGCGGTGATCATCCCCTCAATGCCGCGCTCTCCGAAGCCTCCAGGCACGAGGATACCGTCAGCGCCTTCCAGAAGGTCGCCTAACCCTTCTTTCTCGATCTTTTCCGAATCGACAAAACGCAGGTTTACCCGGCAGTTGTTTGCAATGCCCCCATGCACTAATGCTTCATTGAGGCTCTTGTAAGAATCCGTCAAATTCACGTATTTGCCCACTATGGCGATACACACTTCGTGGGGAGGATTTTTGATCTTGTCTGCCACGTCCTCCCATGCCTCCAGATGCGGCCTGCCCGTCCAGATGTTTAAGAGGTCGACAATTTTATTATCCACCCCTTCCTTGTGAAAAACTATTGGCACTTCATAGATGCACTGCACATCCTTTGCCGTAAATACGGATGAAACTTCCACATTACAGAAAAGAGCTATCTTGGCCTTGATTTCTTCGGGGAGAAAATCTTCCGTGCGGCACAAGAGAATGTCAGGTTGAATACCGATTTCACGGAGGGCCTTCACGCTGTGCTGCGTTGGTTTTGTCTTAACCTCCCCGGCGGTCTTCATGAAGGGGACCCATGTCAGATGTATAAATATGGCGTTTTGTTTTCCCACTTCGTTGCGGAATTGCCTGATTGCTTCCAGAAAGGGCTGGCTCTCAATGTCTCCGACGGTTCCGCCGACTTCAATGATCGCGACATCGAACCCGGCCGCGCAGCTCTTGATGTAATCTTTTATTTCATCCGTAACATGGGGAATCACCTGCACCGTCTTGCCTAGATATTCCCCCTTCCTTTCCTTGGAAATTACCGAAAAATATACCTGACCAGACGTGAGATTATTGCACTTCGCCATGCGGGTCGAGGTAAATCGCTCATAGTGCCCCAAGTCAAGGTCTGTTTCCGCGCCGTCGTCCGTCACAAAAACCTCGCCGTGCTGGAATGGACTGAGGGTGCCGGGATCGACATTGATATACGGATCAAGCTTTTGATTGGTCACCCTGAGCCCCCGGCTTTCGAGAAGGGCTGCAATAGAAGCAGCCGCCAAGCCTTTGCCAAGGGAAGAGAGAACGCCGCCCGTCACAAAAATAAATTTTGTCTTCTTCATGATTGCTCCTGAAATTTACTTGGCCTGAGAATTGCTGCTGTTCCCTCCCAGAGATTTTCTTATCTGACCCGCAATAACCTCCACCGTCTCGCCCAAGAGAATTCCTGTGGAAATATTTTCCAGATAGCCGTCATCCCACTGCAGATTATATTCGTTAACGAGATTGCGGATGTCGTTGAATTTGTAGCCCAAGACTTCTTTCTTTCCTTTCACGGAAAGTAACTCGTTAAATTCCACGTGGATCAGGAGCAGGCTCCCTATGCCTCCTTTGTCTCCGAAAAGGGGAATAACGACGATGGAAGCGCAGTCGGCTTTTCCCCGCCCAATATATACATGGCCGGTACTCACTATCGTCCTCTTGGTCCCCATGAGATTACTTGAACCTTCGGTCCTCGACTTCATCGTGAGTGAGATGCCCCCTCTGTCTTTAACAGTTATCGTCGAAGTATCCACGGGATTTCCTTCAGCGTCCAGATTATTAATGACATAGAGGGTATAACCGTTCAACGCGGCAATGGCCGGCTGAATCCTTGCGATGCTCAATACATTCTTGGTGACGATGGATTTGGTCGAGAATTCAAGTTGTCTTAATATGTCAAAGATAATACCCCTGAGAGGCTGCTCTTTCCTGCTTGTTCCGACTGTCACTGTTTTCGCCTGATGTCTGATGGCGTCTATCGGCCTGGAGAGCTCATCTACCGAGTGGCCGAGAGAGATGTCAAGCATCTCGACCGGGGATGATAGCCCCTCCTCACTCTTGAAATCGCTCCAGTAGTCTTCAAGAGGCAGTTTTCCGGCTGCATATTTGAGAAGAAGAACTATATCGGATATGGTATTCACATTGGTGAATGAAAAGGCGCCGTCCGTTCTTCTTTGATTGAATTCAATCGAGAAATCCCTGACGAGCTTCCGGTAGTTTCTGTCGGCAAGCCTCTCGTAAATGGAATAATTTTTCTTCTCATGTTCCGCCATTATAAGATCGAGGTGGCTCCTGAATTCCCGCAAGAAGATGGCGTCTTCGTTAATGCTGCAAGCGGCATAGTAACCCCATAGATGTCCTGCCAGGGTATTTAAGATTACAGGCAGGGGCATCGCCGCCCTCGGCACCTCAACGACCGCATCGGCAACGCCGTCGAACCTCGCTTCACCTTCATCCGCAAAAACGACAACACCCGCCCTGTGCGCCTTGAAGATGGCCACATCTTTGATGATGTCTCCTGTCACAGTTTCCGGGCTGCCCGCTGCACAGACTATGATCAAAGGTTCGGCAGACAGGTCAATATGCTTCTTGTTTTCTATAAAATCTGACGATATCGTTTTGTAACAGAGCTCGCTCAGCTTTATCCTGATCTCATCTGCTGCCGCCTTGTTAGGCCCGTCTC
The DNA here is from genome assembly GCA_049512055.1 of Syntrophales bacterium. Taxonomy (GTDB): domain Bacteria; phylum Desulfobacterota; class Syntrophia; order Syntrophales; family UBA2185; genus Fen-1135. The sequence goes on from JBEKXK010000006.1 coordinate 22,749, forward strand.
CCACGATGGCCCAGTACCTTCTCTTTTTTGCCAGCAGTTCGACAGATTGCTTGATTTGCCCTTTCTTCTCTATCACCCTGTTCATCATGCTGGGCGCATGTTCGAGGTTGTGAAGCTCCTCGGCAATAAAGTCGTCGGAGACATTCGTAAGAAGCTGGGCAAGACAGAGCGCCAAGACATGCCCCGCCACAACCTGGGAGTAAAATGCCTTGGTTGAAGCCACGGACATCTCTATATCCCTGCCGTCGCTCGTATAAAAAACTCCGTTTGCCTTCCCTGTTATGTCGGATTGCCTTCTGTTGACGATGGCGATTACCGTCGCCCCCCGTTCCACAGCCATAGCTACGGCACGGTTGGTGTCTGTCGTCGTGCCCGACTGGGTGATGGGGATGACCAGCGTATCTTTCAGGTCATCCTCTAAAAAGAAGCCGCTCAATTCCGATGCGACCTTCGCGTCGATTTTGATATGAGTGCCTTTCAGATATCGTTGCAGTCCGTCGGCAACGGCCTCTCCGGCAACGGCGGCTGTACCGTGACCGATGACGATAATTCTCTTTGTCTCGCCGCGGGTGAAGGCCTGTCTCCATCCCTCCGGTATGATGTCCCGGCCAAGATTGAAGGTAACTTCATATCTTCCATTTTCTCTTTTTGAGATTCTATATTTGCCGCGCAGCGTTTTTCTTACGGAGAGAGTTGCTTCAGATATTTCTTTCAGGAAATAATGCGGATAATTACCCCGATCTATATCACGGGTGGTGATTTCTGCCTTCTGCACGGAGTCGCTTCCCATGGAGAGAGAAGTCCCGTCGTAAAAAAGCGCGCTGATCCCCGCAAGTCCCCCTTGAGAGTTCTGTTCAAGGATGAATATCTGTCCTGATGCTTCAGGTGCATCGTCTGAGGAAGGCCTTTCGCCGTCCATCTTCAGGAAAAACGGAGTGCCCTCCACGAGGCCATAAAGTTCCGATGAAAATATATAATCCTCAGGGGCAAGGCCTACATAAATGGATTGCCCGCTGCCCTTCAAGGCAAGAAACACCTTCCCCGGCTCCGTATTGCTGGTCATGCCGATGGCATGGGAGCCTTCAAATGCGTTTACGGCCAATCTGAACGCCTCGGTCAGATCATGCCCGGCAAGCAGATGCTTTTCAATTTGCAGGGGTATGATCTTCGTGTCAGTCGTAATATGAGGAGCAATGAGGTCTTCTCCCTCTTCAATCGCATTTCGCAGCGATTGATAATTGTCTATGTCTCCATTGAGGATAACGTTAATGAACCAGCTTCCCTCGCCATAGAAAGGGTATTTTTTTATGATCTCCGGCCATGGAGCATCTTCACGGCCGCTGTTTCCGTTCATGGTAAAGTTATTAATCGGATGGCAGTTTTCTTCCGTAATGGAACCCACTGATGCCCACCTTGTGTGGGATATGGAAGTCTCAAATTCCGTCTCCTCCTTGGATAATTCATAGAAAATCTTATCGTGGGAGATGAATCTTCTCAGATCCCTGACATTTTGACCGAGCTCGCCGATAATGGATGATGTCTTGTATACGAACGCGATATCAATCCCTTTGCCCCGCGGACTACTCACGGATGGGATTGCATGAGAGACACAAATTGAACCGTTGATAAGGTCGCCTGCGCGGATCCTCGCGGAATAATCATCATACAGGCCTTTCTCTTTGAGCACGCTTAAGATATTCTCAAGCGATGCCGTATCGGAGAGCCTGAAGGATATCTGCATTCCCGCCGAGTCCCTTCCTCTTACCTCCAGCCTGTCGAGGCAATTCAGAAGAAAATTTATTTTCTTATATTTTGTAAAGGATACGGGAGAAATTTCTTTGACGCCGCCCGCTTCCGAGAGCCCCCTGATTTTTTCTATATTCTCGATTACGTCTTTCTCGAGACCCCAGATAATATCCTTCATCAGGATATGTCTGCTGTTTATCGTTTCCGTCTCCTCCGTCGGGAAGTTACCGGCGTTTTCTTCGAGGCCTTTTTCTTCGTCCAGGAAGAACAGCTTCATCTCGTTGGTGAGGTCCGACAGTTGAGAGGCGATGAGGGGTTTGAAATAGATTTCCTGAAATGCGGCGTCTGTCTTTAACTGGAAGAGCCTTTCTTCCATTTCCTGAAGCTTTCGGCCGCCCCCCAGATATTGGCCGGGTGTTATAGAGCCGGCAGAGAGCGCCTTCATGTTATTCTTCTTGATGTCTCGGAAAAGCTTGGCAAGCTTCTTTATAAGGTCGCCTTCTTCACGTTTGCCGACCCCTTTTATCGCCAGGATTCCGGCGAAGCCGCAGCAGACGATATCAGGAATTATCGGGAAGAAGACTATCGAGTATTCAGGAACCGTGTGTACATTAACGCCGACGTAGATCTTCCATTTCATGAGATAGTTGATTATTTCAGCGTACCATTGTCTTAATATCTGCATATGAAAATCCTCAAAGTCCCGATTTCGTCTAATTGATGGCGTCAGGAGTTGCAGGACGGCAAATGCATTAATGCCGCATGGATGACATGATCTACAAGGTTTTGCAGCCATGCCGTTCCCTTGATTGATGCATCTCTATTTAGGCTCTGAATGACCGTTATATAATCACCTTCATCTTTCATTCTGTTACGAATGAGTTTAATGAATGAGTCCCTATTCTTGAGATCAACAGATACTTCTTTCCCGGTGGTGAAAGTCTCCTCAAGCCTCGGCCAATTTTCGCTCAATTCATTTTTCTGTTTGAGAAGCTCTTCCTGCGTGCCTTTTTTCATGGCATCTCTGCCCAGCTCTATTGATGTTTCCATTTTGAGAGACAGGTCTTTGAAGCGCTTCAATCTTTCATCAATGGCAATTTCAAGCTTGTCCATGGCCCCGGCATACAGCTCCGCGCCCATATGCTCCTGTTGAAAAAAGGGTTGCCGGACGTGGGCATACCACTGTCTTAAGGCCAAGAGGTTGGCGATGTAGCAGATGTTATTATAGACGCGATGCTTGATACTTCTGTAAAAACCTGCACGAAAGGATTTGTCGTGGGTGGGGATGTCTCTTTCCGTTATTAATCTGTTTCCTTTAGGATAATCCCTCCTGCAAACCACTCCCGCCGCGGTCACGCTGCCGTAACCGATTCTGACAGGGCCGACCAGGCCTCCCTGACCCCCCAAGAAAATGGGCGGTTGGTTTAACATTACGCCTCTGGGTACGTCGCCGATGAGTGAAGGTGTGGCTTTATCCTGGTTGGGTGTGTAATTGAAATGTATATAGGAGCTTCCAACTTCGCTGTGATTTTTCCGGCTCGTTCCGCCTGCCATGAAACAGTCACAAAAGTTGATGAGGCTGCCCAAGGTTACAAATGGGAAGAGTATGGTCTGCTTTAATCCGACTGTATGATTCGCATTGGCCTCTTCTTCGAGGATACATCCTTCACGGACCTGCGCGCCGCATGCCACGGTCGCCTTGCGCAGAAAGACGGATGATTTAAAAAATCCCCCTCTCAGCTCGACATCCGGTCCGGTTTGACAATCGACGACGGTTGCCGGCGCCTCATATCCCAGCTTGGTTCCCGGAGAGATCAGGGTTTTTAACCCATAGATCCTGGTTCCGGGATAAATGGATACGCCGTCGCCGGAAATCCTCTCCGGAACTATTTCTTCCCCGATATCTACAGAAAAGGGGCTCGGTATATTGACCCCCTTTTCCATCAATTTAACTATGTTATGTGACAGGCTAACGTTTAGTTTCACGACTGATGCCCAGCTTGGCCATTTTTTTCTGGAATGTGTTTCTGTTGATTCCAAGGTAATTGGCTGCAGCACTCTTGACATTACCATTCCGCTTAAGGGCAATCTTGAAAAGACATCTTTCCACCATGATCAAAACTTCTTCATGCAATCTGCTTTTCCTTTTTTTCCCATCACCGACTTGACAGAGGACTGTAGAAATGTCTTCAAGCTTTTTTTCCATAGCCTCCTCAATAAGCGCATATGGCTTTGCCTGAACATTTTGATCCACAGCTACAGATTTTGTTTTCTTGCGTTTCATAATAACGACGCGCCCTTTCTCCCATGCTTTTGTCGCGAAGAAGGTCTGATGATTCTTAACTTAGCTTGTGACTTTTTACAAGATCAGAAAATTTATGAGGTAAACAGTTTTGTGATTATGATCCCTGCAAGTACCACAGCCGTAAACCAGGTCATAACGATATCCGACATATTATTTGCAGGATGTTCAATCTGTCTCCTGACTTCTTCTTCCACCTTTTCATTGTCCATATGACCGACAAGTTCACTGACGAGAGTGGAAAACTTTTCATACGCGTTAGATAGAATATAAAATCCCTTCACTGTAGTCAACAGGATATATACCCTTTTTCTCAGTATAAGAGCGCCAATATGAGTTATATCCTCCCAGCGGAGTTCTTTTTTCCGCATGAATTTCCTGATCATGATGCCATGGTCTCCCGTTTGGACCATGCGGAATGAAGATTCGAAAAGAACATAAAGAACGGGCATGAAGATAGCAGTAAGCAATATTCTTTCTAATCTCGACCCACTCAGGAAATACGACAGCAGGACAAGGAGGAAGAGGAGAATAAAATCAACGAAAAAGGGAAATAAAAACGACCTTCTTATTCTATAGACGTTTTGATACATAGCTTCTATGGGTAAATGAATGCGGACCTCTCATTTAGTTATCTCTAATAAAGAGGCCGCTCTTGCCGCCATGTTTTGTGATTAATTTGATGTCCGAAAGAACTATGTTTTTATCGGCGGATTTGCACATATCGTAAATTGTGAGAGCCGCAACGCTGACGGCGGTCATGGCCTCCATCTCCACCCCTGTTCTACCTACAGTCTTCACAGTCGCTTCAATGGTTATTTCGCCGGAATCCGCATCTTTCGTAAACCTTATGTCAATACCTGTCAATTCCAAAGGGTGGCACATAGGGATCATTTCGCTTGTCTTTTTGGCTGCCATGATCCCCGCAATCTTGGCTACAACGAAGACATCTCCCTTAGGTATCTCTCCCTTTTCGATGAGGCTCAACGTCTTTTTTTTCATCAGGACCTTCCCTCGGGCAACGGCCTTTCGTACGGATCGTTCCTTTTCCGTTACATCAACCATCTTGGCCTTGCCTTTATCATCGAGGTGGGAGAACTTAGTCATTATGTTTTTCTGAACCTCTTAGCAGGAAGTTGCGCCGAAATTAGCATAGCGCCTTTCCCCAGTCAAGAGGGTTAAAAAAATACTTTTCCCAAAGAAATATCTTGCCATGGAAAAAGTTATTCTGTAATATTTTCGCCCACTCTTGAGAAAGTCTCGGGGAGCACGAATTGATTGTAAAGGTCATCAGCAGCACCGTTGTCGGTGTAGATTCGTATCCAGTCGACGTGGAAGTAGATATATCACCGGGACTTCCTCAATTTTTGACGGTAGGGCTTCCCGATGTTGCAGTCAAGGAAAGCAAAGACAGAATCAAGGCGGCCATCAAAAATTCCGGCTACAAATTCCCCAAGAACCACGTTACCGTAAATCTTGCACCCGCAGACATTAAGAAAGAAGGAACCGGTTTCGACCTTCCCATTGCAGTAGGCATCTTGACAGGCGAAGGATGCATTGAGCTTACGGACGCTCTCGATTACATCCTCGTCGGAGAATTGTCCTTGGACGGAAGCATCAAGTGCGTTGATGGAGTCCTTCCCGCGGCCCTCCTGGCAAAGGAAATGGGGAAGAGGGGTATCATCGTGGCGAGGGAAAACGCCAACGAAGCCGCCATGGTGGAAGCTGTCGAAGTGATTCCTGTTGATGTCCTTTCCGACGTTGTTGAATTTCTTAACGGCAGGAAGAAAATAATACCATTGACGCTTGACGTAGCCGATTTATTCAATAAGAGTTGTAATTATCCTTTCGATTTCAGCGAGATCCGCGGTCAGGAGCACGCAAAAAGGGCATTGGAAGTTGCCGCAGCCGGAGGTCATAATATAATAATGATAGGTCCGCCGGGCTCAGGAAAGACGATGCTGGCACAGAGGCTCCCGACCATACTTCCCGGCCTGACTTTTACTGAAGCAATTGATATTACGAAGATATTTTCTGTAACAGGACTGCTCAACAAGAGAGAGACCATTTTAGGGACGAGACCGTTTCGAGCGCCCCATCACACAATTTCAGATGCCGGACTCGTGGGGGGAGGACACACTCCCAGACCGGGAGAGATCAGCCTTGCCCACCACGGCGTCTTGTTTCTCGACGAGCTGCCGGAATTCAAGAGAAATGTCCTTGAGGCATTGAGACAACCTTTGGAGGATGGACATGTCACGATCACGAGGTCTTCCATTACTGCCACATATCCGGCAAGATTTATGCTTGTGGCGGCTATGAACCCCTGCCCCTGCGGTTATTATACCGATCAGACGCGGGCTTGCAGATGCACAACACAGCAGATCCGCCAGTATCAGGCGAGGATATCGGGACCCCTCTTGGATAGAATAGATATTCATATCGAGGTCCCGTCGGTAAGATATAAGGACCTTACGGGAAGGTCTGCCGGTGAATCGTCCGGCGCCATTAAGGAAAGAATAGAGCGGGCGAGGTCCATGCAGAAGCGAAGATTTGCCGGCCGGAGTCTGCAATTCAATGCGAGGATGTCAGACAAAGAGATAAAACTATATTGCACTGTTGATGAGGAATCCCAGAAACTAATTGAAATGGCCATTGAGAAACTCTGGCTCTCAGCACGGGCCTATACCAAGGTGCTGAAGATTGCCAGAACTATTGCGGATATTGAAGTAGATGAGAATATCCGGTCCCGCCATGTCGCCGAGGCCATCCAATATAGAAGCCTTGATAGAAAAATGATTTAGTGATAAGGGACTCTACCTACGCCGATGGTAGAGCAAAGGGGGGGATGAAACGTATGGAGATTAAGATTGTTCGCGCCAAACCTAAGCAGATGAAGGCGAAGCCCGAGGACGAATCAAAGCTGGGGTTCGGTAAAATATTCACGGATCACATCTTTACGATGAAATATCATGCGGATCGTGGCTGGTATGACGCAATGATAGAACCCTATCGGCCCTTGTCCCTTGACCCTACAGCCATGTGCCTTCACTACGGACAGGAAATATTTGAAGGATTGAAGGCATACCGGGGAAAGAACAAAGCGCTCTTCCTCTTCAGACCGGACCGGAATATAAATCGGATGAACAACTCCGCAGATAGACTCTGTATGCCGCGGGTCGATCCCGATCTATTCATGGAGGCCCTGAAAAAACTTGTTCTCATCGACAAGGACTGGGTGCCTCGATCCCATGGGGCGTCCCTATATATCAGACCGACGATGATTGCCACGGAAGCGGCCCTGGGCGTGCACAGCGCCAATGCATACCTGTTTTTCATTGTCGTTGGTCCCGTCGGTCCATACTATCTCCAGGGATTCAGCCCGACGAGCCTCTACGTGGATGAAGAGTTTGTCCGGGCCGTGCGGGGAGGAATAGGGTTCATTAAGGCTGCGGGTAATTATGCCGCAAGTCTCCTGGCAAGCAAATTAGCCGCTGAAAAAGGTTTTACGCAGGTGCTTTGGTTAGATGCCATCGAGAGAAGGTATATTGAAGAGGTGGGGACGAGCAACATCTTTTTCCTTATCGGGGATGAATTGATTACACCTCCCCTCGCGGGAAGCATCCTGCCTGGCGTCACCCGTGATTCAGTAATACAGATGGCCAGGAGGTGGAATATCGCCGTTTCCGAAAGGCCCATTTCGATCGATGAGCTTATGGATGCATCCGCCCAAGGCACGCTGAAGGAGGCCTTTGCCTCCGGGACGGCCGCTATAGTTTCGCCCATTGGAGAGATCTTTTACAAGGGGAGGCCGACGGCCATAAGTGGAGGGAAAATAGGGGCCCTAACCGAAAAATTATACAATGAAATCCTTCAGATACAATACGGCGAAAAAGATGATCCTTTTGGCTGGAGGGTGCCCATATCGGACTGAGATAGGTATTTTGAAGGATATTCCCTTTGATACAGGCACTTGCGATTCAAATCCACAGAAGTGTGGATGAGATTGTTGATAAACATGTTGATAAGATGCGTAAGTCCTCAATTGTGACAATTTAATACCTCATTGCATACTATGTAGGCATTGAATAAGTTAAGCAATTACAATATGATATATAAGTAGCCTTTAGTTTCTGCTACTTGATGATTGCTTTTCGTGAGATATAAACTCTCGGAAAAAAATATGCCATTCTTGTTCTCATTTGGTGAAAAAAAATGAAAAAAAAATGCAAAGGCAGTAATCGTTATTCATTAAAGATAGCAATTTTCTTGAATTTCCTTCTATTTATTGCTTCCGGAACATCATTCGGAAATACCCTGCCTCTTGATGAGCTGATTGTGAAAGCGCAGGAAAGATATGAAAGAACCGAGGACATAAAAGCGCAGTTCATACAGGAAGTGACGATCAAGGCCATGAATAAGACAGAAAGGGAGGAAGGGGTTGTTTATGTAAAAAATCCCAGGAGAATGTTGTGGGTCTATTCGAAACCAAAGGCAAAAAAATTAATCATCAACCCCAAGAAAGCCTGGTTGTATGTTCCGGAGGACCATGCTGCCTACGTGCAGGATACGGAAAATATCTATAGGTCAAAGCTGGCCGTGAAGTTTCTTTCAGGCATAGGCAAACTGAGCGAGGATTTTCATGTAGGCTTTTCAAAGCCCGACAATGTGGATAAGAATGGCGACTATCTCCTTACCCTTATTCCCAAGATTTCGGACACAGGCGTCGATAAGTTGTATGTCACCATAGATAAGGAAAATTTTCAGATCATACAATGCAGTTTTACAGACCTGTATGGAAATCTTACCCGTATCCGGCTTTCAGATATAAGAATCAACAACAATCTTGACGATAAGATTTTTAGCTTCAAGCCACCATCAGGCGTAGATGTATTCAATATGCCATGATTGATGGTGCCACCGTCCCTCCTCCAGCAACTTTCTGATTTTATACGAGGTCATTGTAAGACTTGTTTAAGAATATGTTTGCATCAATATCGCATTTTTTTTGGCCCAGAATATCGGTGAATTCGATAGCGAGCGAATGCCGAATGATACTGTTCCATAAGAATCGAAGTGTTCCGCAGCTTGCTGCGGAGAGCTTCAATTATTTGATACCCTGTGGGTTTGGGGATTTTTCGATTTGCCCCGCTGAAAGATGACACAGATGAAACGATATACGGTGGATGAGTCTACCTCCTCGGATATTGAAAAGGCGTTGACCCTAGAGTGGCTTGATACCAACGGTTTGGGGGGTTATGCCTCCAGTACGATCCTCTCTTGCAATACGAGAAAGTATCATGGCCTCTTGGTGGCAAATCTAAGGATACCGAAAGGGAGGCATGTCCTCCTTTCATGGATCGAGGACGCGGTCATTTCAAGCAAAAGGGAATTCTTCCTTTCATGCTGTCAATATCCCGGTTTCTTTTTTCCCGGCGAGAAGCATTTCCTCAAGGAATTCACCCTGGATTATTCCCCCCGGTTTACCTATGAGGCGGATGGGACACGCATCCAGAAGGCGATCATGATGATCCATAACGAGGATCGCGTACTTATCAGGTATGATGTCGAAGATTGTCAGTCCCCGGGCCTCTTGCGCCTGAGGCCATTCGTTGCATTTCGGGGTTATCATGGCTTGACCAAAGAGAACATGTTCCTGCAAACGGAAACATACAGGACGGAAAAGGGATTCAAGCTGCACCCTTATGACGGCATGCCTCCCATGGTTCTCCAAACAAATGCAGAAGCGAACTTTTTTTCTTCTCCTGTCTGGTACAATAATTTTGAATATGAGAGAGAGAAAGAGAGGGGCTTTGACTGGCATGAGGATCTCTTCTGTCCTGGCATTCTCGAGATTCCCATTGAAAAAGGAAGTGCAGTCATCATCTCCGCAGCGACGGACGCCTGCCGGGAAAAGCTGGAACAAATATGGATGACGGAAACGGCAAGGCGCGCCAAGGAGGCGTCAAGAGACGAGAAGATTGCGGAGAAGTTTGAAAATGAGGAGGATAAGGTTCACGTCCGAAACCTGATTGTTTCGGGCCGGCAATTTCTCATCAGCTCACCCACAGGCAGACCGGCGATCATTGCGGGGTATCACTGGTTCGGCGACTGGGGACGGGACACACTCATCTCGCTTCCCGGTCTGACATTCCTGAGCGGCCGTTCCGAGGAGGGGATGGCCCTCCTCGACTCAATCGGCCCATATGAAAAGAACGGTATCCTGCCCAATTATTTCTCCGATGATGAGATGGAAAATGCCTACAATACTGTCGATACGTCCTTGTGGTATTTCTGGGCCATTCAACAGATGCTGAAGTGCGGAGGCGAAATAACGTTTATCAAAAACAGGATGTGGCCGGTCATGAAGAGGATCCTAAGGGGGTATATGGATGGTACTGCATTCAACATCTATATGGGCGAAAACGGTTTGCTCCACGCAGGTGACAAAGGCACGCATATAACATGGATGGATGCAACCGTGGCAGGCACGCCTGTAACCGCGCGATGGGGATATCCCATAGAGATCAACGCGCTCTGGTACAACGCCATCTGCTTTGCCGACGAACTCGGACAGGCTTTCGGTGACCATGAGTTTTCTCTCCGGGATCTGATATTAAGGATAAGGAAGTCCTTTATCGATACCTTCTGGATCGAAGGCGAGGCCTATCTGGGTGACGTCTTTCGCGACGGTTTTCTGGACCATGCCGTGAGGCCGAATCAGATTCTGGCCGTTTCGCTTCCCTATTCGCCATTGGATGCAGCTAAATGGACGGGTGTGCTCGAGAAGGTGAGGACGCACCTCCTTACCCCTGTGGGATTGAGAACCCTCTCACCGGAAGATAAAGGCTATAAGGGCCGGTACGAGGGCGATGGCTTGACAAGAGATGCGGCCTATCATCAAGGCACTGTATGGCCCTGGCTTATAGCACATTTCGGCGAGGCATATATCAAGGCCGCAGAAGATAAGGCGGCGGCTAAGACATTCCTTCTCGATTATATGCGAACATTTATCCGCCAGCATATGCCGGCGGCCGGCATCGGCTGCATATCTGAAATTTTTGATGGCGACCCTCCCCATCGCCCGAATGGGTGCATTTCGCAGGCATGGAGCGCCGCCGGACTAATAAGACTGTACATGCTTCTCAATGAAACTCCTGACGGTTGAATTCGGTAGTGAGCGCATTCCCCGCGGCTTGCTACGGGGTAAGCGAGCGAATGACGAACAATACTGTTCCTTAAGAATCGAAGATTCTCCGCAGCTTGTCGCGGAGAGCTTCAATTCCCATTAAGGAGTTCGCCGGCATATTACTGAAGGATTTTGTGGTTTACTTTGACCTTCCATTATGACATTATAAAAAATATGTTTCAGCGGTATCGTGCGAGAGTCACCTCTGTAATAACATTCCGGTGCAGACACATAATTGTTTTATGCTAAGGAGGCGCTCAGCCCTTGAGAATCCTTATGTTCGGGTGGGAATTCCCGCCCCATGTGAGCGGCGGTCTCGGAACGGCCTGTTTCGGCATCACAAAGGCGCTCGTCTCGCTGGGTCACAAGATATCCTTTGTCGTTCCCAAATGGCCCGGTGAAGCGTTGCCATCACACGTGGAATTGATTTCGACGCCGGCAATTCCCGTGAGGGCGGAGGATATTGACGCCTTGGATATCTTTGCCGGACTCCATGTCAGATTAATTAATTCTGCTTTGAGACCGTATCTGAGCAATGGCCAGTATGAAAAGCAGCAGCGGCGGCATTCAAACCTGTCTTCATACAAAGAGGGCTGGATGGAAACGGAGGGCTCCCACGTCTTGGAAACCTCAGGACCATATGGTCCGAATCTGATTGCCGAAGTCATGAGGTATGCAAGGGCGGCCGGTGTCATTGCCGGAGATCAGTCGTTTGATGTCATCCACGCCCATGACTGGATGACCGTCTTTGCCGGCCTCTATGCCAAGGAGGCCAGCGGGAAGCCCCTTGTGCTTCACATTCATTCTCTGGAATTTGACAGAAGCGGCGAACACGTGAATCAGGATATCTTTTATCTGGAGCGCTTCGGCATGGTGTTGTGCGATCATGTTATTGCTGTCAGCAATTACACAAAGAATTTGATTATCAAACACTATGGTATTGATCCTGACAAGATTTCCGTGGTTCATAACGCCGTTTCGCGGGACGAGGCGCCACGGGTCTACCATTGGGAAAGAAATCCTGACAAAAAGATTGTGCTCTTTCTCGGCAGAATTACATTCCAGAAGGGTCCCGATTATTTTGTCGAGGCTGCGGCAAGAGTCTTGAAAGAATTTCCAGAGGTCACGTTTGTCATGGCGGGCGCCGGAGATATGATGTCCCGCATGATCGAGCGGGTCGCCGAACTGCACATAGGGAAGAATTTTCACTTTACCGGCTTTCTTCAGGGAATAGAAGTCGAACGTATATTCTCCATGAGTGACATGTATGTCATGCCCAGCGTATCGGAACCTTTCGGCATATCTTCTCTTGAGGCGATGATCTACGCTGTGCCTGTCATTATTTCCAGACAGTCCGGTGCAGCGGAGATTCTTGATCATGTTCTGAAAGTGGACTTCTGGGATGTGGATGAAATCGCCAACAAGATAATTGCTATTCTACGATACCCGAGCCTAGCGGGGGAGATTATCGAGATGTCGCGTGAACAAATACGAAGTGTTCACTGGGAAAAGGCTGCGGAAAAGATCGTCGATGTCTACAGGCTCGTGACACATTGAAAAGGTGGGAAAATGCCAAGTATATGTCTTCTCTTTCACGTGAATAAGCCTCGCTGGCTTAAGCACTATACCTTTTTTGATATTGACCATGACCACGTCTACGAGGATTCGGAAAGAAACCTCGAGAACCTGCACATATCAGCTGAAAAATGCTATCTTCCGGCCAACCGCATCATGCTTGATCTGATCAAGCGCTATAAGGGAGATTTCCGGGTGGCGTTTTCGATCACAGGCGTTCTCCTTGATCAGCTTGAAAAACATCGTGTTGACGTTCTTGAAAGTTTTAAGCGACTTGCCGATACGGGATGTGTGGAGTTTGTCAATGAGACCTATTACCATTCCCTTGCATATCTCTATTCGGTCCGGGAATTCAGAGAGCAGGTCATGTTGCACAGGAAAAAGATAAAGACCCTGTTCGGTCAAACTCCCGGGACACTGCGTCACACTGAGCTCATCTATAACAGCGCCCTCGCGAAATACGCAGAAAAAATGGGATACCGCGTCATTGTGGCCGAAGGGGCGGACAAGATTCTGGGATGGAGGTCTCCCAACTATGTCTACCGACCCTCAGGGTGCAAGAATCTGAAACTGCTCTTGAGAAACTACCGTCTCTCCGATGATATTGCCTTTCATTTTTCGGACCCCAAGTGGTCTGAACATCCAGTTGTGGCCGATAAATATGCCAACTGGATTCACAGTATGAACGATACCGGGGATGTCATAAACCTTTTCATGAATTATGAGACCTTTGGCGAACATAACCCGGATGAAACGGGGATACTTGACTTTCTCCGTCTCTTGCCCACTGAAATTCTGGCGCAATCCAAGTTCAGGTTTCAGACCCCATTGGAGATTGCCGGAGACTACACGCCTGTTGACGAACTTGATGTGGAGGATTATATCTCATGGGCGGATGCGGAAAGGGATTTGGACTCTAGGCTGGGAAATGCATTGCAGAAAGACGCGATTGATGCGCTTTACAGTATGGAGTCGAAAGTGCGGCGCCGGAAAGACGCGATATTTCTCCACACGTGGCGCATGCTTCAGGCATCAGATCATTTCTTCTACATGCGTACCAGAGGGCATGCCGAGGGGAATGAAGATAAACATTTCAATCCCTACGGGTCGCCCTATGACGCGTATATCAACTATATGAATATCATCGATGACTTTTCCGGATATTTAGGTAAAAAGAGGAGCGCAATTAATGAAAAGGCAGAATAAAGGCTACCTGTTTGAGGTCAGCTGGGAGGTATGCAATAAGGTAGGAGGAATATATACCGTTATTGCCAGCAAGATGCGGGAGGCCGTTCGCAACTATGGCGAAAGATACTTCCTTCTGGGACCTGACCTCAAGACGAACCCTGATTTTGAAGAAACAGACGAGGACTGCTGGGTCAAGATCAGGGAAAGTACGGCCATCAAGGAAATCCCGTGCCGTTTTGGCAGGTGGAAAATTCCCGGAGATCCGAAGGTCATCCTTGTTAATTTCGGAAAGAAATATGACAAAGACCAGTTGCTTTACAGACTCTGGGAGGATTACGGCATAGATTCCATAGCCGGCGGATGGGACTATGTGGAACCCTTGATGTTCAGTTATGCCTGCGGTGAAGTAATCGAAACGATCTATAACCTCATGGTCAGACCGCATAATAACATGCTGGCCATCGCCCAGTTTCACGAATGGATGTGCGGCGCGGGCCTCCTATGTGTGAAAAAAAAGGTTCCCGAAATAGGCACCATATTTACGACACACGCAACGATTCTTGGAAGAACGCTCGCAGGTTCAGGGGTGGATATATATACAGACATGGACAACATATCGCCTCTGGCAGAAGCGAGCGCTCACAACATCAAAGCCAAATATTCGATGGAAGTGGCCTCTGCAAGGGAGGCGGACTGTTTCACAACAGTCAGTGAAATAACCGCTGCCGAGGCGAAGAATTTTCTTGGCAGATACCCGGATGTCATTACACCTAACGGTCTCGATGTGGACCACATTCCCGATCTTACTGCAAACAGAGCGCCGGCGTTGAAATCGAGGGGAAAGCTCCTGGCTGCAGCTTCACGGTTTTTGAGAAAAGATTTTCCTTCGCATGCGAAGATATTGATCATATCGGGACGCTACGAATTCCATAATAAAGGCATTGACATTTTTCTAAATGCCCTGGGCCGGCTCGAAAAGGATATGACCAAAGATGAAGAGGTTCTGGCCTGCCTTTTCGTACTCGGAGGACACATGGATCTGATTCCCACCCTGCAGTGCGAGCCCGGAAGAGCCGAACCGGGCAACCCTCCTGTTGCCACCCACAGGCTCCACTATGAGGCGTCCGATCCTATTTTGCAGACATGCAACAGATTGGGACTTATGAATACGCCCCAAAACAGGATTCACGTCATCTTTGACCCGGCATATCTGAACGGTCACGACGGCCTGATCGACATGACTTATTATGAAGCCCTCTCGGGATGTGACCTTGGGGTATTCCCCTCATACTATGAACCGTGGGGATATACGCCCCTGGAGAGTGTTGCCCATTCCGTACCCACGATAACCACCGATCAGGCCGGTTTCGGCCTATGGGTTCAGGAAAAGGCGGGTGAGAACAGCGGGGTTATCCTCTTGAAACGCAAGGGGCAGAAAATCGATCTGATTGAAGAAAATCTATACAATATCTTCAAGGGATTTCTATTCTGGAATGATCAGGAAATAGAAGAGAGGCGGAAGAGCGCCAGACATGTGGCCCTTCAGGCAAACTGGAGAGACTTCTTCAAGTTTTACCTCCAGGCCTATGACGAAGCCATCTCCGCTGCCCATGAACGTGCGGAAAAGCTTGTCCTGATAGACTACAGGGTGGAAAGAAAATATGTCTTCGCCGGCAGCGTCTCTACGCAGCCGCATTTCCGTGCATTTACCGCCGTGGTAAATCTTCCCCACAAAATTGAGCGGCTGCGGGAACTCGCCCACAATCTCTGGTGGACATGGCACCCCAAAGCCCGCAGCCTCTATATTTCCCTCGATCCCAAAGTATGGCAGCAAATGGGAAATAACCCTGTCAGGATGTTGGAGCATGTGTCGCGGGAAAAGTTATTGGAGGCGTCAGAAAATCCCAGCTATATGATAATGTATGCGCAGATCATGCAGCAGTTCGACGAGTACATGAATGACAGGACTACCGACGAAAGGGTTCAGGTCTCTCAGGCAATCAAATGGTCTTCGCCGATTGCCTATTTCTCCGCCGAATACGGACTGCACGAATGCATGCCAATTTATTCGGGGGGGTTGGGTACGCTCTCCGGTGATCATCTGAAAACCGCCAGCGATCTTAATATTCCGCTTGTGGGTATAGGCCTTCTTTATAAGAACGGCTATTTCAAACAGGTTATTGATAAGAACGGCATCCAGATAGAGGAATATCCGGAGAATGAATTCTCGATGATGCCCGTTCAAATTGTCAGGGACGACATGGGAAATGAAGTTCAGATTTCTCTCGAACTACCGGGAAGAACACTCTATGCGAATATCTGGGAGGTCAAGGCGGGCCGAGTATCGTTATACCTGCTGAATGCGGATGTTCCGGGCAATACCGTACAGGACCGGAAAATAACGGAGCGGCTTTATCCGGCGGACCAGAGAATAAGGATTGAACAGGAGATCCTATTGGGCATGGGCGGCGTCAGGCTGATAAAGAAATTGGGCATCCGACCGCGTGTCTACCATCTAAACGAGGGTCATTCCGCATTTCTTATCTTCGAACGCATCACCGGTCTGATGGCGGAGGAATCTCTTTCCCTGGATGAGGCCATTGAGGTAGTTTGCGGAAGCACGGCATTTACGACCCATACACCCGTTGAAGCAGGCATCGAACGGTTTCCCAGGGATTTGATGGAACATTATTTCTCCAGCTTCATCAAGAAAACTGGCATGTCCTGGGCCCAGTTTTGGGAGTTGGGACGGAAGGAAGGTGGAGAAGAGAGAACATTCTTCATGGCGATTTTTGCCCTGAAGATGGCCCATATGAGCAATGCCGTGAGCCATGTTCATGAAGAAGTGTCGAAGCGCATGTGGCGTGATGTATGGAAGGGTTTCAACATCTCGGACATCCCTATCACTCACATCACGAACGGCGTCCATGTGATGTCTTATATCGCACCGAGGATGCAATCCCTCTTTGATAAATACCTCGGAGGCTGGGAGAAGAACATGGGAAACGCGGAAATCTGGGAAAAGGTCAAAGACATTCCCGATTCGCTGCTGTGGGACACGAGATATGAGCTCAAGCAGAAGACGATCAATTTCTTGCGGGAGTATCTCTCCAAGCACTGGGTTAAATATGGTTATACGAAGACGTGGCGGGAGGAATTCTTTTCAAAAATCAATCCCGCTGCCCTGATGATCGGATTCGCAAGACGCTTTGCGCCTTACAAGCGCGCCGATATGCTCCTGTCCGACCTTGATCGTCTGGACAGAATCCTGAATCATCCGACGCGTCCTGTTCATATAATCATGGCCGGGAAGGCGCATCCCAACGACGGCATGGGAAAAAGCCTCATCAAAAAGGTTATAGACGTCTGCAGGGACGAAAGATTCAGAGGCAAGATATTTTTCATCGAGGATTACGATATCAGCATTGCCCGGCGCCTTGTTCAGGGGGTCGATGTGTGGCTGAATACGCCCCGGAGACCCTATGAGGCAAGCGGTACAAGCGGTCAGAAGGTCGTCGCCAACGGCGTTCTTAATATCAGCGTATCTGACGGGTGGTGGTGTGAAGGCTATGACGGAACCAATGGCTGGACCATAGGGCCTGTCTGTAAAGGTTTTATTGAAGAGCGGGCGAATGCCGATGAAGAGGACAGCCAGTCGCTTTATGCAATCCTCGAAAATTCGGTGATACCCGCATTTTACAGCCGGGAAATATCAGGACTGCCGGAGAAATGGATCAGCATGATCAAGAGATCCCTGCAAACGCTTATGCCCAGATTCAACACGGAAAGGATGCTGCTGGATTACTACAACGATATGTATCTGCCCACTGCAGAAAGGGAACACGAACTTTATACGGATGCGCACAAACTGGCCCGCGAGCTTGCGGACTGGAGGCGCAAAATTCCCATGCGGTTTTCCTCGCTCAGGCTCCTGGATGCGAGCATTGAAGGGATCCACGGGGATACCGTGCTTGTCGATCAACCGCTGATCATCAGCGCCAGGGTCGATCCGGGGAAGGTGGAGCCGGAAGAAATATTGGTTGAGCTGATAATAGGAAGAAGGGATGGGTATGAATATGCCGATTCTCCCGATTGTGTTCCTTTGAGCATAGCTAAGAAGGGGTCGGATGGAATACTCACATATTCTGCGGAATACATCGTGAAAAACAATGGGCCCTATTTCTACGGTATCAGGGTGCTGCCGTACCATAAGAATCTTGCCGCCAAGCACGCAACCGGCCTTATCCTTTGGGCGTGATTCGCGGCAGTGATATCAAGAATAGAGGAGATTATTTTCTGTTGATGAACATCATGATGATCGTGAGGATGATGCTGATGATTATGCACGTGGCGAGTGGAAAATAGAAGGTGACATTCTTGCCTTTATAAAAGAAGTCACCGGGAAGTTTTCCGAGCCACGGTATCTTCCCTCCCAGAAGGAGCAGGAATCCCAAGCCTGCGATGACCAAACCGATAAGAATCAGAATCTTGCCGAAGCCGGAAAAGTCAAGCATATAAATTTCCCTTTTAGACGGACTTTTATAAAAGAGATTGCCACGTCGCCCCCGTCCCTCGCAATGACAGCAAATCGATGTCGATGCATGATTTATCACTGCGAGCACGGGAGAAGCAATCGCATTGCTGATCTCAACTAATTATAACACATTTATGACCAGTCAAACGGAGCTTTTTTTCTGAAATCCGGAACCAGCGCCTTGTTGTCAACATCCTGGGTGAAGATGGTTTCAAAGCCCATATCGAGGGCATGATTTATGACAAACTCATATTCCTCGCGTGTAATCCTTTTTCTCAAATGGGGATGATTCTTGACAGACGGCATGGGCGTGTACTGGGACATGATGCTCAGAGGTACGGAAACGGATATATGCTTTTTGATTAATCGGAGGACTTTCAGGCTGTTCGATATAAATCCGGGGATGATGAGATGGCGGATGAGCATGCCCCGTTTTGCTGAACCCTCTTCCATTAAAATTTCATCTCCTACCTGACGCACCATTTCCTTGAGGGAAGGGATGGCATGCGCCGTGTAATCCTTCACACCGGAAAGGACAAGAGCGTCATTCTCTGTGCCGTATTTAAAGTCCGGCAGGTAGATATCCACCATGCCTTCCAGGATTTTCAGAACTTCCGGGTTCTCATAACCACCGCAATTGTATACGAGGGGAAGACGCAAACCTCCTTGGCGGGCGATGAAAAGGGCCTCCATGACCTGCGGTATCTGGGGAGTGGGCGTAACGGGCTCGATGTTATGGCAGTTCTTTTTCTCAAGCGCCAGCATGATTGCGGAAAGTCCTTCGACGTCTGTCCGCTTGCCGGAAATATCGTGGCTTAACTGATAGTTCTGGCAGTAGATGCACTTGAGATTGCAGGAAGAAAGGAAGATAGTTCCGGCGCCCCGTGTACCCGATATGGAGGGCTCCTCGCCATAATGGGGCAGGGCGTGGCTTACTGCGACGTCGTCTGCGAGACGGCAGAAGCCTAATTCACCTTTTGTCCTGTCGACAAGGCATTTTCTGGGACACAGTGTGCAGCTCTTCAGGATTCCCTTCAGCCGGTCAATACTTCGCCCCGGGATAGTTTCAGCGTCCACTTCCGATCATGCCTCACTGAATTTCTATCTTCTCCACAACGTTTCTGATTTTTCCGCTTTCTATAAGCTCCAGGAACTCTTCTCCCAGAAGCTGTGCACGATCCACCACACTCCACCAGTTCTTGATCCTGGCAGACGGGTCATCGATGTAGGTCGCGAAATCGTCCCGGTCAGGTATTTTCCCCCTGGGGAGCTGCGTGACAAAGCCGCTGGAGGGATGAATCATCAGGACATTGTCAATATCGTCCGCTCGCGGCAGACGGTAGGAAAGCTTCTTATCCAACCATCCCGGTATAATTCTTTCCTGATGGTTAAAGAACAGAACGATATCGTCATTTTTCGCGGCGTAGTTGTGGGTGAGATGATAATCGATCAGACCGCCATCCCTGTATACTCCCAAAGGCGCTCCATAGATGTTTCTGACTCCGGCAACAACCAGAGGAATGGCGCCCGAGGCCACCAGGGCATACTTGAAATTGATCTGGTTGAGCGGAATGTACCTTCCGCGGAAACCTGGCCTGAGGCAAAAGGGCGGCGGCTTCGGCCCGTTATAGAATACAACCCGCTCGGCAAAATAATGGATGTATGATCTCTTAATGGCATTGAGGAGAAAGCCTATACCGAGGCCGAACTGCTGTACCCACTTCGATTCAGAGGCCACAAGGTTCCTTGCACGGGCTGTAATAATCACAAAACGGTACTTCTTACTGGCCAGTGCAAAGGGCAGGGCGTCGTCCTCTATATATGAATTTACAATGCCCAAGAGGGACGCCTGAACGGTGGCCGGCGTGTCGGCCCTCGTGTAACTTTTGCTAATGTAGGATTCCATGAGAGTGCGGTAACTCTTTTCCGGCTCAGGTTGCAGCCAGGCGGCGAACCGCAACGCCCCTGCCGATGAACCGACGAGGTGCGTCGCCTTTGCACATCCGAGGAGGCCCTTCGTCAGGAGGGTCAGGTCGAAGCCGCTTGCAACCAGCCAACGGGGACCAGTGGCCGGGGCGAAATAGGTAGTAACGCGGTCTAAGTGAAAGCCGCCATCCTGGATGATTTCATAGGCCCGCTTGCCAGCTTTTATACAGATATTGTTCATTGTTATCGACCGTTGGTGACTTCAAAATCTTGCAGCCTTGGGTAAGATTTCTTACAGATATGCTGAGAATCACCGGGGATTGCAACAACAAATGACCTTGACAGTATCCCGGCCGTTCGGTAGACTAACGCATCTGAGAGGGATTTACCCGCTTGCTCAATTTGATGGCGGTTAATACATAAACTCTGGCTGTTTTGTCAACGTCTATTGTTGGTTTCATCCCCAAAAAATATGTGCCGATGGTCAGGGAAGTTATTTGTATGGATATCAAAGCCCGTGTGGCAGAAATAGCAAAAAATGCAAAAAAAGCGGCTACCTCGCTCGCCCGCTTGCCGTCGGACGTAAAAGACAGGGCTCTCCTCGACATGGCCGAGGCGCTTACCAGGCAAACCGGCCTTCTCATGAAGGAAAATGCCAAGGATCTCGAAAAAGCCGCACAGATGGGCCTTTCCGCCGCCATGATTGACAGGCTCGTGTTGAACGAAGCTACGATCGAGGGCATTGCAAAAGGCCTGACAGAAGTGGCCTGTCTTCCGGACCCGATAGGAAGAATAACATCCATGTGGCGGAGACCGAATGGTCTTCTCGTCGGTCGCATGAGAATTCCTCTGGGTGTAATCGGCATCATCTATGAGTCCCGCCCTAACGTGACCGCAGACGCAGCCGCCCTCTGTCTGAAATCAGGCAATGCCGTCATCCTACGCGGAGGGTCTGAGGCGATAAACTCGAATATCGCCATTGCCAAGATACTGCAGCGCGTCTTGAAGAATCAAGCCATTCCCGAAAAGGCGATTCAGGTCATTCCCATGACCGAGAGGGAAGCGGTCCGCGAGATGCTGCAGCTTGAAGAATATATAGACGTGATCATCCCGAGAGGGGGCGAAGAACTGATCAGGGCTGTTGTCAATGAATCGAAGATTCCCGTCATCAAACATTACAAAGGGGTCTGCCACATATTTGTGGATGCCGGCGCTGACTTTGAGATGGCCGTAGATATTTGCATGAATGCAAAGACCCAGCGTCCGGGTGTTTGCAATGCCATGGAGACCCTACTTGTCCACCAGGATATTGCAGGGGAATTTCTGCCGCTTGTTGCCCGCCATCTCAAGGAGGCGGGAGTTATCCTCCGGGGCTGTGACAGGACAAGGCGAATCGTGAAGGATGTCGAAGAGGCAAAAGAGGAAGATTGGTATCAGGAATATCTCGATCTCGTTTTGTCCGTGCGCGTCGTCGACGATCTTGATGAGGCTGTGGCCCACATTGAAAAATACGGTTCTCTGCACACCGAATCAATCATCACGAACAATTACCAAAACGCGCAGCGCTTCTTAAATGAAGTCAACTCGTCCACTGTCCTCGTCAATGCGTCCACCCGCTTCAGCGACGGGTTTGAGCTGGGCCTCGGCGCAGAAATAGGAATCAGCACGACAAAACTTCATGCCTTCGGTCCCATGGGGCTGGAAGAGCTGACAACAACAAAATTTATTATCTACGGGAATGGACAGGTGAGAACATGAAATGGGGATTATTGGGAGGCACATTCGATCCGATACACAATGGCCATCTCCGATGCGCCGAGGAAGTGCTCGAAATTTTTGATCTGAACAGGATCATCTTTGTTCCCGCCGCAAGGCCGCCGCATAAGATAGACGGCGATATCACATCATTTCATCACCGGGAGCAGATGATCAAGCTGGCTATTGAAGGGAATCCGGTATTCACATTTTCCGACGTGGAGAAGCAGCGTGAAGAGAAGTCTTACTCGGTGGAGACCGTTGATTACATCCTCAAGAAATACATGACAGACCTGCAATTGTATTTCATCCTGGGGCAGGACGCCTTTCATGCCATCCACAGTTGGAAAGACTGGCAGAGGCTGCTGCTCTTATGTAATTTTGTCGTTATGACAAGGCCCGGTTACGAAGACAGGGGGCTGGATGGCATCCTTCCCGCCGATTTCGCTTCCCAATTCAAGTACGATGACAGTGTGAAGGGTCTCAGGGGGCCTACAGGGCACGTCATTTATTTCAGGGGTGTCACCTTCCTGGATATCTCATCCAGCGATATCAGGCAAAGGGCAAGAGAGGGCAGGTCCATCAAATACCTCGTTCCTGAGACGGTCCGGCATTACATTATGAAAAACTCTTTGTACAGTAACTCAAAATAGCAGGTACCCATACGTCTAATCCTAAGCATACCGTCAATCGGTCAGTGTCCGTACGAACCGGGAGGATATTCCTCGCACTGGGTATTATCGCACTTCTATTTGGGGCCGCCGCATCAGGGGCCGCAGACAATTTTCCTAAACCGGCAGGCGCTGTCAATGATTTTGCCCGCGTGATCCCGCCGGAATATAAGAACCGCATGGAGAGTCTCTCTCGAGAAGTGCTCGAAAAAACAGGGACTGCCATTGTTGTTGTCACTGTGGAAAGCATCGGGGATAATGAACTGAACGATTATGTCAACAGCTTGTACAAGGCTTGGGGCATAGGCAAGAAAGGCGAAGACAAGGGCGTTTTGATTTTCCTCACCTTGAAGGAGCGGAAATTCAGGATTGAAACCGGATACGGCGTGGAAGGCATCCTCCCCGACGGGCTCGTCGGTGAGATTCGTGACAAGTATGCGCTTCCGTATTTCAGGAAGGGCGACTTCGGGCAGGGACTTTCCAATACGGTTACCGCCGTGGCTTCTGTTGTGGCAAAGGCAGCCAATGTATCTATCACGGGCGGTGCGCCCGTCGCGCAGCCTGCAGAGAGGAAAGTCGAAAAGAGGGGCGGCATATTACCCCTCATCATCATTGTTCTGATACTGGCTGCACTCCTGGGAACGAGGCAAGGAAGGGACCTGCTCCCCTGGCTGCTGCTCTTTGCATTCACCGGTAGAGGCGGAGGCTATGGCGGCGGCGGTGGAGGCTTTGGGAGTTTTGGCGGCGGCGGCTTCGGCGGTTTCGGCGGCGGTGGAAGCGGGGGCGGCGGAGCGGGCGGCGACTTCTGACGAGAGGTGATCGACATGGCAAAGGTACCGAAAAATCCTGGGGAGATTTTTGAAGAGTTCACGGACGACTTCAAGAAGGCCTTCGGCAGTGATCTCATTTCCATAATTCTCTATGGAAGTGGGGCGAGCGGCCATTATGTCCCCGGAAAATCTGATCTCAATTTTCTCATAGTACTCTCCGAGGGAGGGATCGATAATCTGGATAGGGCCTTCAGCACTGTTGCCCGGTGGCGGAAGCGTAAGGCGGCAATTCCCCTTTTCATGACGAAGGCGGAAATATTGTCTTCCCGTGATACATATCCCATTGAGTTCCTCTCTATGAAGAAACATTATGTCCTTGTAAGCGGCGAGGATGTCCTCGGGGGGCTCTGCTTCGATCCATCCCATCTCCGCTTGCAGTCTGAGAGAGAATTCAAGGGGAAGTTGGTTCATTTGAGGAGGAGCTTCCTGGAATCAGAAGGACGCACACGGCAGATTCGCGAGCTGATCAAGGCCTCCTTCACGGCATTTATCTCCATATTCAGAGCCCTCCTGTACATCAAGGGTATTGACATACCCCAGGCGCGAAGGGATATAATCAATGCTGTCGCCAGGGAATATTCCGTCGATCCTGCTATTTTTCTGAAGTGCGCGGATATCAAGGAAGACATTGACCGGAGTGCCGATTCTGAGATTCAGGTTGTTTTTAAAGATTACGTAAAAGAGATCGAAAAACTATCCGCCATCGTTGACGGCACGAGTGTATAAAAACACTCTAACTGCAGGGCATAGTGAATGCGATTCTTAAGAAATTGCACAATATCGGGAGGTGCGACATGACCAGCGGGAAAAAAATTCTCATTATTGCGGGAGTAATTGTTCTTGTCCTTGTACTTTTTCTATACTCCAATTACAACACCTTCGTTTCTCTGGATGAGACTGTAAAAGCTTCCTGGGCGCAGGTGGAAAATCAATTGCAGCGACGGTATGACCTGATACCCAACCTTGTGGAGACGGTAAAAGGGTACGCCAAGCAGGAGAAAGATGTCCTCGTCGAAGTTACCAATGCGAGGGCAAAGGTGGGCGGCGCGGCGAATGTGCCGGACAAGATCAGCGCCAATAACGAATTGTCTGGCGCCCTGAGCAGGCTCTTGGTTGTCGTCGAAAAATATCCGGATCTCAAATCCAACCAGAATTTTATGCGCCTTCAGGATGAACTTGCGGGCACGGAAAACCGGATTGCCGTGGAAAGAAAGCGATATAATGATGCAGTGAGAACTTACAATATCGCGATCAGAAGCTTTCCGGGGAATCTATTTGCAGGGATGTTCGGTTTCCATGGTGCAGCCTTTTTTGACGCGCCGGCACAGGCTAAGGCCGCTCCACAGGTCAAATTCTAAATGGGAGATGCATCGTTCGAAGGAGCTGCCGGTATCTTGAGGATGCGAGAGGCCAAGGAGCCTGGGAAGCGAGCGACGGCAAAAAACACTTGAATTCGATAGCGAGCGCATTCCCCCTAGCTTGCTGCTGGGTAAGCGAGCGAATGCCGAACGATAGTGTTCCTTAAGAATCGAAGATTCTCCGCAGCTTTCTGGGGAGAGCTTCAATCCCCGAATCCTTATACAGGAGAGCAGGATGGACAGAACCGTTACGACAGTTATCGACAGTGAAAAGTGTATCGGGTGCGGTTTATGCGTAAAGGTTTGCCCCTCAAGGACCCTCTCCATGCAGGACGAAAAGGCGGTCGTCACCGGTGACAGATCGCTTCAATGCGGGCATTGTGCCGTCGTATGTCCCGTGGATGCGGTTACAGTAAACGCAGTCGATAAAGAATCTTCCCGGTTCAGTACTTTCGCGCGGGAAGATTCATGGCTGCCCTTCGGCGAATTTGACACAGTGCAGCTCGTGAGGCTCATGGGATCGCGACGTTCGTGTCGCAATTACTTAAGCAAACCTGTGGATCGCTCAATACTTGACGATCTGGTCAAAATCGGCGTTACGGCCCCTTCGGGGACGAACAGCCAGTCATGGACATTCACCGTGCTCCCCACGCGGAAGGCCGTTGTGAATCTGGCGGAGCGTATCGCCGCCTTTTTCAGGAAGCTCAACCGCGTATCCGAAAATCGATACGTCAGAGGATTTCTGAAGCTAATCGGCAGAACGGAACTTGATGAATACTACCGCGAATATCACGATTCTGTCGAGGAGGCGCTCGCCGAGTGGAAGACTTCAGGGATTGACAGATTGCTTCATGGGGCAACGGCTGCGATAGTTGTAGGATCAAGGCCTGGAGCATCCTGCCCCGCGGAAGACGCCCTTCTTGCCACACAGAACATACTGCTCGCTGCGCACAGCATGGGACTGGGCACCTGTCTCATCGGCTTTGCCGTCGAGGCCATGAGACGGGATAAGAGAATCAAGAGGTCTTTGGGCATTCCTGATGACGAGAAAGTGTATTCCGTGATCGCTTTGGGATATCCCGATGAGAGATACAGGCGAGTGGGGGTCAGAAAGAAATATGTCCAGCGTTATTATGAGGCATAATGGGAGTGATATTTGCGGGCATTCTTCCGACATTTTCAATATGAGCAGGATTGTTCGAGAGGCTTGTCTATTGAATCCGGGTCCGATCCGCTTCATCTTTCATGAGACGCAGCATCGATTGCGGGACAAGATAGTCGCGCATTTTTGAGACAATATAGATCAGGATCCAGAGATCATCAGGTGTCCTCTTGCCCCTCTTTCCGATAATTTTACCCTCACAGCCATAAAGAGGATGTCTGGGATGATCGACAACTACCATATCTCCTAATTCCATCTTCCTTTCCTCCTCATTTCTTCCGGCATCATTATCGGAAACAGTCCCCGCCATTTCCTTAACTTGTAACACAATTTAAATCAGAAGTCCCATCTTTTTAAAATATTAATGCCGGCATTGTCTGCGTCTCCTCTCCGGAAGATGCCATGTGTTATTAAAGCAAAATATTTTAGAAAAAGCTTGACATCTTGCCGGGTATATAATACTCAGAAGCACGCGGTAAGTAAATGTTACTTACCATCCTTTCAACCGTCCATTGTCGGTAGTCTTTCATGTACTCTTTAAAACGCATCCAGCAATTAAAGGCTCATATTCCGGGGGTATAAACCCTTCGCGTACACTTTCGATCACAAGTTAGCTTGTTCTTGCAAATAGTTCGGCTGCGAATCTGAGAGATGGCCCTTTGCCGGGATATTCTTGTAATCATGACTTGTCAGGGGTACTAAGAAATATTGTCAATTTGGCGACACTTCTTGGGAACAACCAAAAAATAATATGAGGAGGCATGTATATGGGCAGGAGTTTGTTCGGAGAGGAGCATGAGATATTCCGCGATTCATTCAAAAAGTTCCTGGCAAAGGAGGTGACCCCCTTCATAGAAAAGTGGGAAGAGGAAGGCATTGTGCCCAGAGAAATGTGGAACAGGCTGGGTGACAATGGATTTCTCTGCCCGTGGCTTGACGAGAAATACGGCGGCTCCGGGGCGGGCTTCGAATACTCCGCCATCATCATTGAAGAACTTGCCTACATCGGAAGCCATGGACTCATAGCGGGCCTGCACAGCGATATTATTGTTCCTTACATTTACAGCTTCGGAAATGAAGAACAGAAGATGAAGTGGCTCCCCGGGTGCGCCTCAGGCGACATCGTGACGGCCATCGCCATGACGGAACCGGGCACAGGGTCGGACCTCGCCGCGGTCCGGGCTACGGCGGTGAAGGACGGCGACTCATATGTGATCAACGGGGCGAAGACTTTCATTTCCAACGGCATTCACTGCGATCTGGTCATCGTGGTGGCAAAGACGGACACCCATGCCGATCCTCCCTTCAAGGGCATCAGTCTCATCTGTGTCGAAAACGGAACGCCGGGTTTCCAGAAGGGAAGGAAGCTCAATAAAATGGGATTTCACAGCCAGGACACAGCGGAGATGAACTTCGAAGACTGCCGGGTGCCAGCGTCCAATCTGTTGGGGAAGGAGGGGCAGGGTTTCTATTATCTGATGCAGAAACTGCAGGCGGAGAGGCTCGTGGTTTGCATTATGGCCCAGGCGATGGCGGAGGCGATGCTGGAAATGACTATCAAGTATTGCAGGGAGAGAACCGTCTTCGGAAAGCCCGTCAGCTCTTTTCAGCATAATACGTTCAAGATTGTGGAGATGGCTACGGAGATTGAACTGGGAAGGACTTTCCTCGATTCTCTCCTTCTGGATTATTGTGAAAAGAAAGATATTGTGAAAAGAGTTTCCATGGGCAAAGCCTGGATGTCGGAAATGGCAAACCGAGTAGCCTATGATTGTTTGCAGCTTCACGGCGGCTACGGCTACATGGAAGAATATCCGATTTGCCGTTTTGCAAGAGACGTGCGGGTCATTCCCATATTTGCAGGCACCACGGAGGTCATGAAGGTAATCGTGGGCCGCATGATGGGCCTGTGATCATAGAAAAAGAGGGAAAAGAAGGAGGAGGGACAATGAGGACTTATATGTCGTGGCAGGATGAGTACAAGAGCAAGCTCATGACGGCGGAAGAGGCAGTCAAAAAAGTGAAATCGAATGATGTGGTAGGATTCGGCCTTTCATTGGGCGCGCCTACGGCTCATCTTGTGGACGCCCTTTTGGCGCGTGCCGGTGAGTTAGAAGGCGTACGAATCTTAGATGCTGTGCCGATCCGGCCGATGAAATTGTACGATCCCGATTTCATGAACAGCATTCGGGAATCTTTTACCTACAGTTCATTATTATACAATCCTCTCAACCGAAAATTGGCCCAGGGCAAAAATGTGGATTATCAAAGTGTCAACAGCTCTGATGCAGGCGAGCGGATGGGGCGGATTTGCAATGTGGCCATGGTCTGTGTGTGCCGTCCCGAGGCGGGCATGGTCAATCTGGGACTGACCAACTTCTTTTCTCCGGAGATGATTCGGGGAGCTGAAATCGTGATAGCCGAAGTCAACGATCAGATGCCCATGGTGTATGGTGATAACTGGATGCCGATATCGGAATTCGACTGCTTTGTCGAACATTCCAGCCCGATTCCCGAGTTCAAGCGCAAGGGCGAGCCCTCCCATCTGGAATTCGCCATCGCGGAAAACGTGGCCTCGCTCATCAGAGACGGGGACTGCCTGCAGATGGGGATAGGAACACTGCCGGAGGCCATTATCCGGCTTTTGCGGGATAAAGGTAAAAAAGACCTCGGTGTGCATACCGAGATGTTCCCCATGGGATTGCCGCATCTCGTCAAGGAAGGGATTGTCACAAACAAGTTGAAGAGGGTTCACACGGGAAAGACGGTCGCGAGCTTCTGCATGGGAGACCGTGATATGTATGACTTCGTTACGCGCAGCCCGGACTGCGTCTTTTATCCAACCTCCTATATCAACGCCCCCCATCTGCTTCGGGAGATAGATAATCTGGTATCGATAAACATGGACCTGGAATGTGATTTCATGGGCCAGTTAAATGCCGAGAGGGTTGACTTCCGTATGGTGGGGGCTGCCGGAGGCCAGCTGGATTTCGTCATCGGAGCAGCCTGGTCAAATGGCGGGAGGGCAGTCAACGTCCTGCCTTCCACGCGGACCCTGAAGTCCGGCCAGGTTGTTTCTACTATTGTACCTCAGTTATCACCGGGGTCCCACGTCATCGTGCCGCACATGTACAGCCAGTTTGTGGTAACAGAGCATGGCATCGCTGATCTGTATTACAAATCCATGCGTGAGAGGGCCGATGCCCTGATTGCCATAGCCCATCCGGATTTTAGAGCGGAGCTTCGCAGGGAAGCCAAACGAATTCTTTATTGAAGAGGAATATGATTTTGAAAAAGTTAACCCTCATGTTGAAAGGAGAAAATTAAATGGATGTTAAAGGTTGTAAAGCAATTGTAACAGGCGGTGCATCGGGACTCGGCGAAGCGTGCGTCCGCAATCTGGTGGGCCTGGGCGGGAAGGCGGCGATTCTGGATTTTGATGCGACGAAGGGAGAGAAACTTGCCGCAGAGCTCGGAAGCAATGTCATCTATGCCAACACGGATGTAACGGGCGAGGAAAGCGTACAGGCGGCCATCAAGAAAGCGATGGACGCCTTTGGAGCGATAAACGTAGTGATCAATTGTGCCGGCGTGGGGGACCCCGGGAAGGTTCTTTCCAAGAAGGGCCCCATGGCGCTTTCGTACTTCAACCGCGTGGTACAGATCAACCTGGTGGGCACCTTCAATGTCATCAGGCTTGCGGTGGAGCAGATGGTCAAGAATACTGGAAATAAAGACGGTGAGAAAGGTGTCATCATCAATACCGCCTCGGTCGCCGCCTTCGACGGTCAGATCGGGCAGCCGGCATACAGCGCCTCCAAGGCCGGTGTCGTTGGCATGACCCTGCCCATTGCCAGGGAGTGCGCCGAGTATGGAATCAGGGTAATGACGATTGCGCCGGGACTCTTCAATACGCCGATGCTCGCGCAACTGCCCGAGGCGGCGCGCGAAGCCTTAGGCAAGATGGTTCCGTTCCCACAGCGTCTCGGCGATCCGATGGAATATGCAAAGATGGCCCAGCATATCATCGAGAATCCCATGCTTAATGGAGAGGTCATAAGGCTCGATGGCGCTATCCGGATGGCGGCGAAGTAAAAACAAATTTCAAACAACAAAATTCTGCATCGCATTGCTGGGATTTTGCATGCAAGGCCGAAAAGAAACTAAGAAGGAGAATAGAAAGAGATGGAAACCAAGAATGGTATCGTGATGGTAAGTGCGGTGAGAACGCCGTTCAGCAAATTCGACTCCGCCATGGCGGATATACCGAGCATTGACCTCGGTGTAATGGTCATGAAAGAGGTGATCGAGCGTGTGAAAATCAAGCCCGAGGAAGTGGATGACATCAGTTACGGGAGCTGCATCCCGGCGGAAGTCGCCCTGGAAACGGATGTGCCGGCAAGGCAGGCGACGCTCCTTGCCGGGTTCCCGGCGGACAATATTTCTCTGACCCTGGACAGGGCATGCTGTTCATCCCTGACATGTCTTCGCTTGGGTGTGAGGGCCATCAAGGCCGGAGAGGCGGAGATCGCCATGGCCGTGGGCGCGGAGAACATGCCGCGGACGCCCCATCTGGCACCCGGTTTGAGAAAGGGAACAAGGATAGGGCACATCAAGCTGATCGATTGCCTCTTTGAGCTTGGTTATACGGCCAAAGGGTTCAACCCCGTTGCCAAAGACGCGGGGGAAGTGGCCCTCGAATACGGCGTGACAAGGGAGATGCAGGACGCCTGGGCGCTTGGGAGCCAGGAGAAGTACGCGAAGGCCTTTGCGGAAGGCAAGTTCAAGATCGGAGAGGAACTCATGCCCGTAGTGATTCCCCAGAAGAAGGGTGATCCTATCGTCATCGAAAAGGACGAATCGCCGAGGAAGACAAGCATGGAGGCCCTGGCGAAACTGAAACCCATCTATGGCAGTCCCACTGTGACAGCGGGAAACGCGCCTCCCATCAGCGCCGGCGCGAGCGCGATTCTTATCATGACCGCTAAGAAGGCCAAGGAGAAGGGTCTTAAGCCCCTGGCAACAGTAGTTGCAGTAGCGGCATCGGCTACAGTCCCCCGTGAAATCGCCGTCATTCCGGCTTATACGATTCAAAAGGCCCTGAAGCAGGCCGGTCTGACGCTCGACGACATGAAGCTGATTGAAATAAACGAAGCCTTTGCAGTACTCCCTCTTGTTGCTACGAAGATACTCGCCAATAACGACGAGAAAAAGTGGAAAGAGCTTCAGGCCAAGACCAATGTGAACGGCGGCGCCATCGCCATCGGTCATCCCGTGGGAGCAAGCGCCGCAAGACTTATGATGACTCTCGCATACGAACTGAAACGGCGCGGAGGCGGTTACGGCGTAGCGGCCATCTGCGGCGGTCTGGCGCAGGGCGAGGCAGTTATCATCAAGGTATAGAAAAAAGTAGAACTCGCTCAGCCCATCACAATGATTGCAAGCAATGGAAGAGCAAAGGAGAAAGAGGATGGACTATCAGACGATTCTATATGAGAAGGGCGAAGGCATTGCCGTCATCACCTTGAATCGCCCCAAGAGCATGAATGCCCTCAACAGTCAGCTATTCAGGGAACTGGATCACGTCCTCACAGAGATTGACGGTGATGAGGAAGTGAAAGTGGTGATCCTTGCGGGGGCGGAAAAGTTCTTTGCCGCAGGCGCCGATATCACCGAGATCGGAGGGATCGCCACACCGGTGGACGCGCACCGGTTTCTGAAGGATGTCCAGGCGGTATTCAACAAGATTGAGGACCTGGAAAAGCCTGTTATTGCTGCAGTGAGCGGCTTGGCCTTGGGCGGGGGCTGTGAACTTACGCTTTCCTGCGATCTGAGGATCGCCGCGGATAATGCAACCTTCGGTCAGCCGGAGATCAAGATCGGCGTGATTCCCGGGGCGGGAGGCACGCAGCGGCTTCCCAGGATCATTGGCATCACCAAGGCGAAGGAGCTTCTCTACACCGGCGATTTCATCGATGCGCAGGAGGCCTATCGCATCGGCCTCGTAAACAAGGTGGTGCCCGCTGCTTCGTTGATGGACGAAGCCAGGAATATGGCCGGGAAGATTGCCCGCCAGCCGGGCTTCGCCCTGAAGATTACAAAGATCGCAGTCAATGGCGGGATGAACATGGACATGAAGTCAGCCATGGCCTACGAAGCGCGATGTTTTGAAATCCTCTTTTCCACGGCGGATCAGAAAGAAGGGATGAAGGCCTTCGTAGAAAAGCGAAAGCCTTCGTTCACAAACAGGTGATATGGGGAAAGTTGTTTCATTGAAGGAGGCCATCGCCTGCATCCGGGACGGGGACGTGCTGTTTCTGGGCTCTTTGATCGAATGCCGGCGTCCCATGGCCGCCGCGTATGAGATCGTCAGGCAGCAAAAGAAGGGGCTGATCCTCCTTGCAGAATGTTCGCTTGCCGAGGATATACTCGTGGGGATGGGATGCGCTGCGGCGTGGCGCGGCTGCTATACGGGGATGGCGAATTTTGGTCTTTCTCCGGCAACTTTAAGAAAAATAGAAGCGGGTGAATTTATCATCGATGATATCGGCCATATCGATATCATCCTTGGCGCCATGGCGTCCATGGCCGGGAGTCCCTTTGTCGCCACCCGCGCCACTTTGGGAAGCGACGTCCTCAATCCCGAGTTCTCGCGGACGGAGCAGATACGGAAGCTGGCGCGTGATCCCTCCATGATTCCGGAGAAGAAGTTCGTCTTGATGGATGATCCCTTTTATGGGAACGGCCCGGTAAAACTGCAGCCCGCTATGCCGGCGGACGTGGCCGTCATCCATGTCCAGCAGGCAGGCGACGATGGGACCGGGCGGATAGAAGGCAGTCTCGCCTTCGACCATTATTTCATCCATGCCTCCAAGCGAGTCATTCTGACGGCGGAGCAGGTTGTCCCGGAAGCCTATCTGCGGAGGGACCCCAACCACAATCAGATTCCCTGCACGAGCGTTGATATGGTCGTGGAAATCCCGTGGGGCGGGCATCCCAGCCAGGTGCAGGGCTTTTACGATGTCGATATGCCCTTTATCAGGAAGTATGTAACAGCCGCGAAGACCGCGGCCGGCTTGGAGAAGTGGGTTCATGAATGGGTATTTGCCATAAACACGCACGATGAATATCTGGACAGGATAGGGGCGGCGCGGCTTCAATATCTGCGGTCGATTCCACCCTATGGATACCGCCCCCGCAATAATTGTGAGACATCGCATAGTCATGACAACATGTTGAATGAGACGGGAGGTGATGCGTAAGAACCGGCATTGGACGATCACGAACGGTTATCTGGTCACAATTGATGGGGATACACTGAAGGAGGGAAATTATGAAAAGAAGCAAGGTCGTCAGTTTGAAAGAAGCAATGCAGGAAATACAGGAAGGTGATTGTCTCGTCATGGGCGGCGTGGTGGAGGATCGTCGTCCCATAGCCGCTGCCTTGGAACTGATACGGCAAGGCAAGAAAAATCTCATCATGCTGGCGGAGTGTTCGCTTTCGGAGGACATGCTCGTCGGTGCCGGTTGCGTCGCGGCGTATCGCGGCACCTACACAGCCATCGGGGCTTTCGGCATTTCTCCTTCACTGAAGAGAATGTCGGAGGCAGGCCGCATCGTCATCGATGACATCGGCCACACGGATGTGTGTCTGGGCGCGATGGCAGCCATGGCGGGCGCGCCGTTCATCGCTTCGAGAACAACATTCGGAACGGATGTGCTGAATCCCGCGTATGATAACGTGGCCAAGATCAGGGCATTGGCGAGAAACAAGGAGATGATCCCGGAGAAGAAGTATATTCTTATGGAGGATCCTTTCTACGGCCGCGGCACGGTCCAGCTCCATCCCGCAATGAAAGCGGACGTTCTCATCTGCCACGTCCAGTATGCGGGCGAGGAAGGAACGGCCCGGATCGACGGCAGTCTGGTCTTCGACCATTTTGCCGCTCACGGAGCCGCAAAAGTCATTATTACGGCAGAGCAGGTCGTCCCTGAGGAATATCTCAGGCGTGACCCCAATCGCAATCAGATCCCCTGCACAAGTGTTGATATGGTCGTTGAGGTCCCTTGGGGTGGTCATCCGGGACAGGTTCTCAATTTTTATGACATGGATATTCCGTTCCTCATGGATTATGTCGGAAAAGCGAAAACGGAGGCGGGATTTAAAGAATGGGCCGATTCCTGGGTTTACGGGCTGAAAGGCCACGACGATTACCTGAATAAGCTGGGCGCTTCGCGCCTGGAAAAGTTGCGGGCCATACCGCCGTTCGGCTATCGTCCAAGACCGAAAGGAGGGACACAATCATGACAGAACAATACGCAAAAGCGCAAGACTACAAGCCGACGGAGGCAATGGTTATTTACGGCGCCCGGATGCTGAGCGAATTTAACGGCAAGACCGGGATCATCGGGATTGGAGCGCCGCTTCTGGCAACACACCTGGCAAAGATACTTTATGCGCCGGACATGAAGATGATTGTGGAAACGGGTCAGGCGGATGCCGACCCGATCGAGGTGCCCCTGTCCATCATGGACAGTCGCCTGACCTATGGCTCGTCCTGGCAGATGGGTGACCCGGAAGGCCTGTTCCCTCTTATGCGGGGGGAAATCGACTTCGGTTTCATCGGAGGGGCGCAGATCGACAAATACGGCAGCCTGAACTCGACCTTTATCGGGACAGATTACAACAAGCCGACGAAGAGACTGGCCGGCACGGCGGGCGCAGTCGATATCGGCGGATTCGCCAAGGCGACAATTATCACCATGGCGCACCAGAAGCGCCGGGTATTGGAGAAGGTGGATTATCTCACCACGCCGGGCTGGATGGTGAAGAAATGGCCGGAAGGCAAGATGGTTAGAAGGGAAGAGATTGGTCTCCCCGGCGGCCCTATTGCATTCATTTCTTCCCTGGGGGTCATGAGATTCGATGCGAAGACGAAGGTCATGTATGTGGAAAAATGTTTTCAAGGGGTGACGCCTGAAGCGATCAAGGAGAACACGGGTTTTGATATAGATATCTCCCGCGCGACTGAGGCAGACCCCTTACTCATAGAGGAGCTGAAGGTCCTGAGGGAAAAGTGCGATCCCTTAAACATATACCGCACGCGATAAGCCGCTAAGAGGCATGGAGATGACGAGACAGGGTTGGGGCTCGGGTGCCGCGCATCGCGACCCGCGCGCCCGGCCCTAAGCTCATGGGACGGAATACCGTGTCCGGTCAGCCACCTTAAAGATATATAACCACTTCATAAATAATTTCCACTGGAGGACGTATGCCGGCGGCACATAAAAATGTCAGGAAAGGCTCGGACAAATTGAATGCAAGGCCTTTGCCTGTCGGGGGTATCAAGATTAGAGAGGCCTTCAAAGCGCTCTTGGAAGAAAAGGAATTCAACGCGATTACGACTGCCCAGATCTCCAAGAAATCGGGTGTCAACGAAGCCCTCATCTATAAGTATTTTGGCGACAAGCGAGGGCTCTTGCATCAGGTGCTCGGGGACTATCTCGATGAATATCTTGGGGTGATGGAGTCGGAGCTGAAAGGGATCAAGGGCACCTTCAATAAATTGAAAAAGATCGTCTGGTCCCAGATGAACCTCTATGAGACGAAACGCGTGCTCGCCAAAATTCTCCTTCTGGAAGTGAGAAATTACCCGGGTTATTTCGAAAGCGAAAGCTATGGTCAGGTGAAGAGGTTCAGCCGAATCATAACGGAGATTCTGAAGGAAGGCATAAAAAATGGTGAAATCCGCAACGACATACCGGTCACGTCCATGAGGCAGGTGATACTGGGCGGCATCGAGCACCTGTGCCTACCGAAGATCATATATGGAAAGCCGTATTCTGCCAAGGAGCTCACAAAAGAATTATGCATGGCTGTATTTCAGGGAATAGCAAAGCGCCCTTCTTAAAAGAACGAAGCGGGGAATCCACCACAATCGCTCCGCACCTTTCACAGAAGGAGATATGACAGCATGAAGAACCGTATCATCGAACTCTTCAATATCAAATATCCCATTGCTCTGGGGGGAATGGCGGGCGTGACGGATGCCAAACTGGCCGCCGCAGTCAGTGAGGCGGGAGGGCTCGGCACAATTGCCGGCGCCACGGAGTCCGCCGAGAGCTTAGCTGTGGAAATCCGTCGTCTGCGGGATATGACGGCGCTTCCCTTTGCGGTGAATATTCCACTCATAGCTCCTCAGTCAAAAGAGCTGATTCAGGTGGTGATTGAAAAAAAGGTTCCCGTCGTAATCACCGCCGCGGGCAGTCCCGCGGTCTTCACCGCAGCGCTGAAGCAGGCAGGCAGCCGCGTGGTGCATGTCATACCCTGCGTTGATGCAGCGAAGAAGGCGGAAGGCGCCGGGGTCGATGCCGTCATTGCCGAAGGTTTCGAATCCGGGGGATTTGCGTCTCCTTTTGAAATCGGCACCCTTGCCTTGATTCCGCAGGTCGTTGATGCCGTCCGGATACCGGTCCTTGCAGCCGGCGGCGTAGTCGATGCGCGGGGATATGCGGCCTGCCGCATTCTTGGCGCGGACGGTGTCAGCGTGGGTACGGCTTTTCTCGCCACGGTGGAATGCACCAAAATAGGCAGTGCATGGCGGGAACAAATTTTAAGTGGAAGGGACGTTTCCACGAAAATCCTGGCCAGAGGAATCGCGCCGCTCAGGATGCTTGTAAATCGATGGACGGATGAATTGGAAAAACTTATCTCTACAGGCGTGACAAAAAAAGATATCATGAAATTTATTTTTTCCGGCGACCCGATGAGCACCGAGGATGGCCCTTTTGCCTGCGGGCAGGCGGTTGGCCTGATTCGGAGAATTTGTACTGTGAAGGAAGTCATGGACGATTTCGTCGTTGGCTCCGAGGAACTACTGAAAAAAATGGCAGTGAGAGATTAGGGTACAAGATCATACAAAAACATTTTGTTCTGCAATGTTGTGATGCTTCTAAATGCATCTGAGCAATTGAGACCGATTAAGTCCCGGCCAATCTTTCTTCCTGTACTGTTGTTTTTCTGATTCAGACAACCCGTACTACACTTCACTCGGTAATCGCCAAAAAACCGCAGAACTCTAAATGAAAATGTGATACATGTTCTGGAGGCTACAGCCATATCTTCATTGATTGAGTCTTATAAATCAGGATGCTGACAAAATCGAGGATGCCATGACCCATCACTTGGTAAAGTCGGGCTATACATCTCTAGTAGACCGTATTAATCGTTTTCCCCAGGGGGCACCCCCATCTGATACTCTCTATAAAATCCTGAAGGTTCTCTTCAGCGAAAAAGATGCTGCCCTTGTATCTCTTCTTCCAATAAAACCATTCACGGTGGAGAAGGCTGCCCGTATTTGGAAGATGAAGCCATCGGATGCTCAGAAAATTTTAGATGACCTTGCAGATCGAGCAATTCTTCTCGACATGGAGGAAAATGGAAAGCAAGCCTATGTTCTACCACCGCCGATGGCCGGGTTTTTCGAGTTTTCCCTCATGCGACTCCGCGGAGATATTGATCAGAAGGCACTAAGCGAATTTTTTTATCAGTATCTTAATGTGGAAGAGGACTTCATCAAAGCTCTTTTTACGGAAGGAGAAACACAGTTAGGTCGAGTGTTCGTTCACGAACCGGCCCTTTCCCCTGAAATCAGCTTATGCGTTCTGGAATATGAACGAGCCACAGAGGTCATAAAAACGGCATCATGCAGGGGCATCAGCATCTGTTATTGCCGTCATAAAATGCAGCATCTCGACCGCGATTGTAATGCACCGAAGGAGATCTGCATGACCTTTAACGTGGCTGCACAGTCTTTGATTAAGCACGGTCATGCTCGGCCGGTTAGTGCGGAGGAATGTCTGGACTTGCTCAACGTCGCTTATGATCAAAAGCTGGTTCAGTTCGGTTCCAATGTCCGTGAGAAAGTACATTTCATCTGTAACTGCTGTGGCTGCTGCTGTGAGGCCATGATCGCCGCCAGGCGCTTTGGCCTTCTGCATCCCGTTCATACTACAAATTTTCTGCCGGAGATTCAGGAAGGAGGCTGCACGGGTTGCGGTCATTGTGTCAACGTTTGTCCCGTGGAAGCCATGAGCCTTGTTTCGGCTAACAATCCCCGCAATCCTAAAAATAAAAAATCCCAATTGCGTGAGGAAGCATGCCTAGGTTGTGGTCTGTGTGCGAGGGTCTGTCAGGGAAATCACATTGCATTAAAATTACGTTCCCAACGAGTCATAACACCACTTAGCTCCGTTCATCTCGCGGTTGTAATGGCCGTCGAAAGAGGGAAACTACAGAATCTCATTTTCGATAATCGGGCTCTTCTCAGCCATAGGGCAATGGCGGCTATTCTGGGTGTCATCCTTAAGCTCCCCGCCGTTAAACAAACAATGGCAAACCGCCAATTGAAGTCGAGATACCTTGAAACTCTGGTCAGACGAATGAATCTGGACAGTAAACATCTTCCGACAGAGTAAACATTATTTCCTGTAACTGCGTTTTTCTAATTCTGACAATATATACAACATATCAATCGATAATAATCAAAAAACCGCAGAACTCTAACTTAACATGTGGTGCATGTTCAGGTGGCAGGTTAATGTTGTAAAAGCACGTCCACACCATGTACATATTACCGTGAGAGCAATTCATAGAGTTTTGCATTAAAGAAAAGGTTCTCACGCCCGAGCATATTTTATGGCAGTATTTCATTGACATACAAGATTGGTTTCTCTATTTTTTTTATATTTCTTTTCACAGAAAGTGAGCCAAATGAACCCACCAAGTAAAAACCTGATAAGATTTTTAAGGAGGGTGATCTCCGGAGGGATGCCGGAAAATCCGGACATTGAAACTCAGCTCAGGGTCCGGGTGATGAATATCATCAGTATTCTGACCATATTAATCCTTATCGTTTTCGGGCTGACCGCCCTAAAGAAGGGGAACCCTTTGACGACCCTCTTTGATTTATCGGTCGCCTTTATCTTCATTGTCACTCAGATTTATTGGAGAAGAACGAGGCGTTATGATTATCCTATATATTTCTGGGTCAGCTCTACGGGTGTGCTCTTTATTTATCTGTATATTAGCGGGGGAGTAGATAATACCGGTCATCTTTGGGGTTATATTTTTCCTCTCGTTGCCGCTTTCCTTCTGGGTCCCAGATGGGGAGCCATTGCCATCCTCGCCTTCCTGGCATCCTTGATATTATTGTGGATGGTGCAACTTTCACAGGGCTTGAACCTTTATTCAGAAGGCTTCACCGTCCGATTCATCGCGTCCTTTTCCATCATTTCGTTTTCAGCATGTTTTTACGAACGCTTCAGACGAGAAACGCAAGAGCATCTGACAATCAGCAACCTGGAACTGGATAAGCAGATCACCAAACTTAAAGAGACGGAAGAAGCGCTAGAGAAAAATCAGGATGAACTGGAACAGCGGGTCAGGGACCGAACGGCGGAACTCACCCTGGCCAATACGATACTTCTCCGGGAAATCGATGAACGACAGCAACTGGAAAATCGACTGGCGGAAAACGAGGAGCGCCTGCAGCGAGCGGAGAAGATGGAAGCACTGGGAACCCTGGCAGGCGGCGTCGCCCACGATCTCAACAATGTACTGGGCATTGTCGTCGGCTATGCGGAGCTGCTCCTGATGGATCAGGATGAATCAAGCTCAATCAGACCCAATCTCCTGAACATCATGTCGGGAAGCCAGAGGGCTGCTGCGATTGTTCAGGATCTGCTAACCCTGGCGAGAAGGGGCGTCTCCGGCAGAAAAGTCCTTAATCTGAACAGGATCGTTGTTGACTCTCAACAGTCGCCGGAGTTTGAGAATTTATCCTCCTATCATCCCTCTACAAAGATCAGGACAGAACTTGAACCGGATCTGCTGAACATATCCGGTTCTTCCGTGCACCTTGGCAAGACCTTATTCAATATGGTTTCGAATGCGACTGAGGCCATGCCGAATGGCGGCACTGTGACCATCAACACGACCAATCAGTATCTGGACAAGCCGATTCAGGGATATGAAGAGATTCAGGAAGGAGACTATGTTGTTCTTTCCGTCTCCGATACGGGGGAAGGCATATCAGCGACCGATCTGAAACACATCTTTGAGCCGTTTTACACAAAGAAGGTGATGGGGAGAAGCGGAACAGGCCTGGGGTTGGCGGTGGTCTGGGGTACGGTGAAGGATCATAATGGATACATTAACGTGAAGAGCGAAGAAGGGAAAGGGAGTACCTTTACCCTCTATTTTCCCGCAACGAGGGAAGATATTTCTGCTGAAGCTGCTGCCGTATCAATATCCGAATACATAGGGCATGGCGAATCTATTCTCATTGTGGATGATGTAAAGGGGCAGCGCGACCTCGCGGCCACGATGCTGAGGAAACTGAATTACAATGTAGCGAGTGTTTCCAGTGGTGAAGAGGCGGTGGCTTACCTGAAAGAACATAATGTTGATTTGATGGTTCTGGACATGATTATGGATCCTGGCATGGATGGACTTGATACCTACAAGAAGGTCCTTGAGATTCATCCCCAGCAGAAGGCGATAATCGCGAGCGGATTTTCGGAGACGGATCGCGTGATTACCGCCCAGACCCTCGGTGTCGGCGCCTATGTCAGAAAGCCCTATGTCATAGAGAAACTGGGACTGGCCGTAAAGAATGAACTGGATCGGACATAGTTAGCAGCAGGTTAACCGTTACAAACAGTATTCATTGTTTTTTTAGAGTTGCTCTTTTGCGGACTTGTAGGTGGCGTCAATAGTGCGCCGTGAAAAGGCGCTGTTTTTCAACGGGAGCGAATCCCGTCCGGCAACTTTCGCTCCAGCCGGTAGCAATCAGGGCAGTCGTGGAGGCAACGAAGCGGCTGAAGCCTCTGAT
>JBEKXK010000007.1:0-60610 GCA_049512055.1 Syntrophales bacterium
TCGGTTATCGCAGTAAGGTATCAACGCAGACGGGGAGCGATCGTCCCGGCGGGTTTGATATGTTTCAACGTTCGCTGGAATTCAATGTGTCGGCAGCGGTGGACCCGTTTGCCAAGGCCTACGCGGTGGTCAACGCATCAGCCGACCCGATTACCGGCGAAGCGACTTTGGTGGTCGAAGAGGCCGCGCTGCAGACGACGTCGCTGCCGTGGAACCTGGAGCTGAAGGCAGGGCGGTTCTTTGGCGAGTTCGGCCGGCTGGCATATATTCATGACCATGAACTGCCGTTCGTCAACCGGCCGCTGCCGCTCGCCCAATACATTGGCGGCGAATCGAGGACGGACGGATTGCAGCTCAATTGGCTGTTGCCTATCGACCACTACGTGAGTCTGACCGTTGGCGTGGGCAATCAGTTCGGCGGCGACAATCCGCCAAACTTTGTCGGTGATTTCCGCAACGGCAGCGGGTTGAATTATTGGAGCCGCTTGTCCACGTATTTCGACCTGACTCCCAATATCTCATTCGAACCCGGCGTTTCAGTCCTGTGGAATCCGAGTACGGATGCGCAGTGGGCAGACCCCGGCGGTGTGAATCCTCCCCTTCCTACAGTAGCCGGTAACACCTTCACCGAACGCGAGCGCCGCCTTTGGGGAGTGGACTGGGTTGTAAGCTACAAGCCGCTGCGCAACAATCAGTTCGAGAGCCTCACATGGGGCACGGAAGTGCTCTACAGCGATAATCGTTATGACGTAACCGATCCATCGGGGAATGCTCTCCCCGGCCGTTCCGTAGGCTCGCTTGGACTGTACTCATATCTCACGTACAAGTTCCATCGGCAGTGGTCAAGCGGATTCCTGTTTGAATATGTAGAGAACCAGGTGAATAACGAAGACAAAACCTACGCCTACTCGCCGTACATCACCTGGGCAATGAGTCACTGGAGTCAATTGCGCCTTCAGTACACGTACACCGAGCGCAACGCCGCGTCCGGCAAGCCCGACGACAATGCCGTTTATCTGCAATGGGCGTGGATCATCGGCTCACACTCGCACGGTTGGCAGCAACGCTAAGGAGGAATCCAAAATGAAATCTAAATTATATTGTCTATTATCGATTATCGCGCTCACCGGTGTATTGTGCGGGTGGGTAACCCCCGCTCATGCGGAGAATATCCGCGTTGTTACAACGCTTACCGACCTGGCGGATTTTGCGCGTGCCGTCGGAGGCGACCTGATCGACGTTCACAGCCTGGCGACCGGCGTCGAAGATACCCACGGGGTGCCGATGAAACCGAGCTTCGTGCCGATGATGAACCGGGCGGACCTGATGATCCTGGTGGGGTTTGATTGCGAGCACGCCTTCCTTCCCGCTCTCCTGGAGGCGAGCAAAAACCCGCGCATTCAGGTGAACAAGCCCGGTTATATTGACTGCTCCAAGGGGATCATCCCGCGCGATGTGCCCAAATCAACCGATCATTCCGAGGGCGACGTTCATCCCTACGGCAATCCGCACTACATGCTCGATCCGGTATTGGCAAAAACTGCGATCGCGAACATCTACAACGCACTGGTGGCGTTTGCGCCGCAGCATAAGGCCGAATTCACGCGCAACCGCGACGCTTATCTCGCCAAACTCAATGCCAAGATTGCCGAATGGGAAAAAGCGGTCAAACCACTTAGGGGGACGAAGTTTGTATCCTATCACGAGCATTGGCCATACTTCGCGGCACGCTTCGGCTTGAATTATTTCGGCACGATTGAGCTGAAGCCGGGTATCGACCCGACCCCGCGTCACATCCAGGAATTGGTCACGGCGATGAAGGACGAGCATGTCTCTATCGTCGTACGAGAGCCGCAGTTTCCTGAAAAGGCGCCAAAAAGAATCGCCGAACAGACCGGCGCAACCATGATAACGCTGCCCATCATGCCGGGCGGTATACCGCATACGGAAACGTACATCAAGATGATGGACTACATTATTAATACAACGGTCGCTGCCGTACAATCGAGAAAATAAAAATAAGGAGGATGTGTCCGCCCGCGTTTCCGGGCGGACACACACAACAAACTATGAATGAAGCACTCATCACGCTGGATAGCCTGAGTATCGGCTATAACAACCACCCTGTGCTGTCCGGCATTTCACTCTCTATTGCCCGTGCCAGTTTCACAGCCATTCTCGGCGCCAATGGCTCAGGGAAATCGACGCTGATCAAGACGGTGCTTGGACTGCTTCCGCCAGTCGCGGGTCGCATTAATACCGCATCGACAAGTGCGCCGATCAAGTTCGGTTACGTCCCTCAAGCTTTTCAGTTCGACCCGATTTATCTGCTCACTGGTTTCGGCGTCGCCCTTATGGGCGTATACGGGCGAGTCCGGCCGGGACGTATCGTCCCCCAAATCGAACGCGCCTTCACGCGCGAATGCCTGCGTGCGGCAGGCGCTGAGGAGCTTGCCCATCGGCGCTTTGTCGAACTCTCCGGCGGCCAGAAACAGCGTGTGCTCATTGCCCGTGCTCTGGCTACGCGCCCTGATGTACTGGTGCTGGACGAGCCGACCGTAAGTGTGGACCGTGAAACAAAGCATTTGGTGCTGGAGTTTATTTCGCAGATCCACAAAGAAAGGAAGATTACAGTCATTCTCGTCACGCATGATTTTGCTGCGGTGCGTCACTATGCTGAGCAAGTCATATGGCTGCACGAGGGCAAGATGTCCCACGGTGCGACGCGCGAACTCTTAACTGCCGAAAG
Organism: Syntrophales bacterium; assembly: GCA_049512055.1. Lineage (GTDB taxonomy): Bacteria > Desulfobacterota > Syntrophia > Syntrophales > UBA2185 > Fen-1135. Next base: position 2,750 of record JBEKXK010000007.1, read on the forward strand.
GATGGCGGAAATGTTTGAAATGGGGATGGCCTAATATGGAAACACTTTATCAGATTCTCTCACCCGATTTTCTCCTGCGCAATTCGATATACACCAGCGTGCTCGTTGGCATAGCCTGCCCACTCGTGGGAGTGTTTCTCGTGCTGCGCCGGCTCGTGTTCATGGGCGTGGCACTGCCTCAGATTTCCTCGACAGGCGTCGCTATTGCCCTCTCGCTTCCATTGTGGCTCGGATTTAATCTGTCCGAACATGGCTCACACAGCGCGCACACGCTTGCCTTTGCCGGCTCAATTACATTCTCATTGACCGCGATCATGGTGCTGGCGTTCTTGGAAAGAGGCGGGCGTGGACAACCTGAGGGCAGGCTCGGCACCGCGTACGTGGTGGCCGCCGCAATGAGCATTCTATTGCTTTCAAAAAACCCTTACGGCGAAATCGGTTGGCTCGATATGCTGAAAGGAGAGGTCATCACCATCTCCAATTTCGATCTTGGGCTGACGGCAGCCACCCTTACGCTCGTCATCGCAGTGCTGGGACTGTTCCACAAGGAGTTGCTCCTTGTCTCGTTTGACCGGGAGATGGCGATCATACTGCGCAAAAACGTCATCTTTTGGGACGCGCTTCTCTATTTACTGATCGGCCTGACCGTTTCGATGGCAGTGCTCAGCGTCGGTCCGCTGATCGCGTTCGGTTTCCTTCTGATTCCTGCTTTGACGGCGCACCTGGTTGTTCGCAACATGTACCAGTTTACGGCACTGGCCCCTTTGATCGGTGGCGTGGCCGCTTTCGTCGGTTTCTGTATTGCATATAAATTGGATTTGCCTGTCGGTCCGACGGATGTCGTTCTCTTGGGAGTACTTTACGCAATCACCTGGATTGTCACCAAGCTTGTACGTTCCCGGATGGCTGCGACTCCCACTTAATGCCCGATAGGGCGGAGCCTAACTGTTATGGGTACAAACCAAACTTCGACGTTGGGAGATGAGCAACGTCATTATGCCGTTGCTGTCAAAACCGTTTCAAACGAGAAAAGGATAGCCGAAATGAAAAATGTGCGCACTATCATTTTGATTGCTTCACTGTTTATCCTGATATCAGGGTGCGGAAGCGCTTTAAAAGAAATAAATGCAAAATCTCAAAGTACGAGATCGGATGTATATGTTGAGATCAAAAATGGTGGAGCGATTCCCGGCGGCTATGCGAATGTTATTATTAAAGTGGCTATTAAAACCCCGCCCGCGGGATATTATCTATGGAAATCGAACCATTCATTTTCCGGAAAACCAGGATTCCCCTTCGTATTTAATATCGATGGACAGGCTGCCGTATGGAAGATCGATGGACAAGAGGAAGTTACCTCGCCGTATGATGAAAAAGGTGAGAGGATACCTGATGGCGGCAGAGGTATCAGGTATATCCTTAACAAAAAAATAAGGTTGGCAACAGGTTCGCATAAATTATTCTTAGGCGTTCCGGAAGACGAATATGCAGGAGAGTTCGTCATATTTGTGAAAGACGGAGTCTCAACATTAGAATTTAAACCTGTGTATAGAGGGGACCATCAAAGGACGGCTCCGAGTTTTCTTAACGGGATACAAACCTTTGAATTATTTTATGACGGGTCTTCTATAAAATGACCTCTATCTCGATTTCCGGTAAGGTTTTTATAAGCTCACGGATTTCCGCTTATCCAGATATATCAATGTGCATTTCAAATGGTAATCGTCGGTATGATCCCATCACATAAATTGAGGATAAGTAAGTGAACCGAATGACGCTCTGCTTTATCCCGTCTTTCATGGATTCACAACTTCTGCGCTCAGCACACCCCTGCAGTATCTCCACCGGAAATAAATAAGCATGATTACTATAATAGAAGGCGGCCTTTTTTTTATTTGCCCGATCAAAAAAATCGTCTGCCTGCGGCCATGCAGTCCCGAGCGCTTATTCTTCAAATTATTAATGCCATGGGAGGCCTCCTACCTAAAGCAATCCTTATGCATTCTAATGGATATCTCTCTGATTGACCCGGTTCAGGCACTGTGATATCTGTCTATTCAGAAGATATTGAGTCTTATAGAACATTTTATGATGGAGGATTGTAATGGCAAAATCAAGGGACGCTCAGAAAAATACTAAGAAGAAGCCAACCAAATCAGCAAAGGAAAGGAAGCAGGAAAAGCGGGACAAGAAGAATAAATAGTATTTTGAAAATACGAGGCATAAGGGACGGACAGGCCGTTCTTCTTTTCGGGCAACCGCGCCTGACCAGGGATATTGACGTTACCCTCTGCATCGGCATTGATCATCTTGACGCACAACGAAAATTCCTGCAGAGTAGATGAATATCATTAATCCTTAAGAGCACAAGGTGGCATCGGTGATCCATTTCCTGCAGTCATGAATTCTTGTAGTCAGCACACCAATACGGTATCTCCATCGCAAAAAAATGAGCATGATCACTATAGTAGATAGCGGCTCTTTTTTTGTTTATCCCGTCAAAAAATTCTCTGCCCTGCGGCCTCACATTGCATAATTTCTGCGGAAGCCTTTAAAACACCCAAAAATCGGCTATTATATTATAACATATTTATATTATTGCATTTATCGTTGCCCATTTTTTGTGCAATTCGATAGGAATGCAGACCAGACAAGCAACGGCAAGAATTATCAACAAAGCTGTCAACAGATTTATCTACAGGTTTGGGGATTGCGGTTAACAACTATCGATTATCTTTTATATTTTCTCTACAAGGCATTCCCTTAGAATCAGCTAATGTTTTTTACGGCCAAAAATAAGAAAATGCCCTATATAATTTCATCATCCTAAATTGTATGAAAAATAGTTAAAGGATTATTGGGCACAATAGTAACGTGACGATAATCTCCGAGAAAAAGGAATCTTGTCTGTAAGGACTGAGATCATGGACGAACCCCTCCGCATACTAATCCTGGAAGACAGGCCGAGCGATGCCGAGCTGATGGAATTTGAGCTCAAAGAGGCAGGCCTCACCTTTATCTCAAAACGGGTCATGACGGAAGATGCCTTTGTACATGAACTCAAAGAATTTTGTCCCGACCTCATTCTTTCCGATTACGACCTTCCTCAGTACACCGGCTTCCTGGCCCTCGCCGAGGCGAAATCGAAATGTCCCGATGTCCCTTTTATCCTGGTAACCGGCGCCATCGGTGAAGACCGGGCAATTGAAATCCTTACCCATGGGGCTAAGGATTATGTCATGAAGAGCCGCCTTCACCGTCTTGTGCCGGCTGTCCACAGGGCCCTCGCGGAAGCGGAAGAACACAAGGCGCGCAAGAATGCGGAAGAGAAACTGCATAAAGCCCACCGAACCCTGGAAAAGAAAGTTGAGAAAAGGACTGCCGAACTGCAAGCCGAAATAGCGGGGCGAAAGAAGATGGAAGAGGCGTTGCGGGAGAGCGAGCAGCGCTACCGCGAACTCGTCCAATCATCGCCTGACGCCGTCATCGTGCATCGCGACGGCATGTTCCTCTTCGCCAACCCCGCCGCGCTAAGGTTGTATGGCGCGGATTCCATCGAACAGCTCCAGCGTAAAACCGTCCTTGACATGGTGCACCCTGATGACCGAGCCGATATTGCGCTGCGTATGAAGCAGGGACAGGACGGAGACAGGTTGCCGCTCAGGGAAGCCAGACTGTTACGCATGGATGGACAGACAGTCCCCGTCGAGGCCGTCGGTGGTACGGTATACTACCAGGGAAAACGCGCCGTCCAGATCATCATCCGTGACATTACCGGGCGCAGGCAGGTGGAGGCAGCGTTAGTACAGGAGAAATTATTTTCCGACGCAGTCATAGACAGCCTGCCGGGTATTTTCTTTATCATTGACGAAAAAGGCCGCCTTATTAATTGGAACAGAAATGCGGAAAAAATATCCGGTTATTCGGGAGAGGAGCTGTCTTCCGTTGACATCATGACTGTCATTGCCGAAGAGGACAGGGATCTAATTGTCCATGAATTACAGGAGGGATTTGTTAAAGGCACAGCAACCGCGGAAGTACACTTAGCGCCGAAGACTGGCCATGAGATCCCCTTCTATCTGACAGGAACGCGGGCCGTCATTGGGGACAAACAGTATCTCATAGGGATGGGCATAGATATAACCGAGCGCAAACAGACGGAGGAGCGGATCGCCAAGCTGACCTGCCTCTATGCCGCGCTCAGTCGCGTAAACGAGACAATCATCCGGATTCGGGATGTGGAGTTGTTGTATTATGAGGTTTGTAGAATTATATCTGAAGAGTGTGCTTTCCCGCTGGTCTGGATAGGAGACGTGAATGGAGAACAGGTTGTCCCAGTAGCCTGGTACGGACCGGCCGGCGACTATGTGAAAGAGATCAAAGTAGAAACCAAAGGCGAACTGGGCCAGGGCCCGACGGGCACCAGCATCCGGGAGAACCGGGCGGTGATCAACGATGACTTTGCGACCAATCCTGCCACTTCGCCCTGGCGCGAAAAGGCCGGTCGTTACGGGTTCCGCGCGTCCGCTGCATTCCCCTTGCGCCGCCGGGGGAGGGCCACCGCCTCACTTACACTCTATGCCCTTGAGCCCGGCGTCTTTGATCAAGAGCAGGTCGGCTTGCTTGAGTCGCTGAGCGCCGACATTTCGTATGCCCTTGACGCCCTGGACCATGAGCACCTCCGGGACCGAGCAGAGGAGGCGCTGCGGGAGAGCGAGGATAAATTTGCCGGCTTATACTCTTCGATGGTCGAAGGAGTAGCCCTTCACAAAATTATCTATGACGCATCCGGCAAAGCCGTCGATTATGTCATCACAGACGTTAACCCTTCGTATGAGTCTATTACAGGGCTGAGAAAAAAAGTGATTGTGGGCAAGAGAGCCACAGAAGCATACGGCACAACTGAACCGCCTTTCCTGGAGGTATATGCCCGAGTGGCCTATTCCAGGAAACCGGAAATATTTGAAGCGCACTTTCCTCCGATGAAAAAGCATTTTGCCATCTCTGCTTTTTCCCCGGCCAAGGGAAAGTTTGCAACTGTCTTTCAAGACATCAGCGAGCGCAAGCAGGCCGAAGAGGAAATAAAAAAACGCACCGCGCAGCTTGAAGAACTAAACAGGGAACTGGAGAGCTTCAGTTATTCCGTTTCACATGACCTGCGTGCGCCGCTCCGCGCCATAGACGGGTATGCTCGCATGATCCTCAAGAAACAGACCAATAAATTTGACGAAGATACGCTCCATAAATTTAACGTAATCAGAAGCAGCACGCATATGATGAGTCAGCTCATCGACGACCTCTTGACCTTCTCCCGCTTGGGAAGACAGCATATGTCTGTGAGTGAGCTGGACATGGACGCCATGATGAAAGACGCATGGAAAGAACTGGAGGTCATCAACCCGGACAGGAATATGCGGCTTACAGTCAAGGCTATTCCCGCGGGTCATGGAGACAGGGCTCTCATCAAACAGGTATGTATCAACCTTCTTTCTAATGCCATCAAATTCACGAAGTACCGGGACGATGCCCATATTGAAGCCGGGGGCTACGCAGACGAAAATGAGATCGTGTATTTTGTCAGGGACAACGGCGTCGGCTTCGACATGGAATATTATGATAAGCTGTTCGGCGTTTTCCAGCGCCTGCACAGCGCCGAGGCTTTCGAGGGGAGCGGCGTAGGTCTGGCAACCGTCCAACGAATTATACACAGGCATGGAGGTCGTGTGTGGGCGGATGGCAGGGTGGACGAGGGCGCGTGTTTTTATTTTTCACTGCCGACAGAAAGATAGAAGATGTAAAAGCTGCGACGCTTCCTGCTTGACTGCTTTGTGCATATCAAGATTTCTTTTTTCCCTTCTGTTCGTACATCAATTTGTCCGCATGCGCCACAAGCTCTTCAATCGAAGAGGGCATCTCTGGGTCATAGTACGCACAGCCGACGCTGACTGAAATCCCGAATTTCCGGTTTTCCCTGTTATTGAGCGCTTCAATCTGGTTGTGCAGCCGGTTGGTAAGAATTTCCGGATTTAATTTAGATGTGTCAATGGCGAGCACGGCAAATTCATCCCCGCCCATCCGCGCGATGATGTCCGATGATCTGAAGGCGTCTTTGAGTACTGCAGCCACTTCAATCAGTGCGTTATCCCCTTCTTTATGACCCATCTTATCGTTGATCCACTTCATCTCATCAAGATCGGCAAAAAAGAGCTGCATCCCTTTTTTTGTTCTGTCTGATATTTTTGACTGGTGTTCGGCGAGGGTCAAGAAGCCCCTCCTGTTGTGCAGTCCCGTAAGCTGATCCGTCATGGAGAGCGCCATTATCTCTTCTTCCATGTGCTTGCGGTCGCTGATGTCAAACAGCGAACCATGAATGTGAATGGACCTCAAGTCGGAGCTACATTCAAGGAAATTTTCCACTGCACGGAGGGCAACTATGCCATACTCTCCCCTGCCCGCTGTTCCGGGCATGAACAAATGACTCCCCTTGTAGTTTGTCCGGGTTTGATGTATAAATTATTCCGTTTCAAAGCAGCGCTCACGAAGGAATCTGATCTTCGACAGGGACAAAGGTATCCTTCCGTAACAATTTATATATGGCTATTTGCAAGGAGAGCGAGATGAAAAGATTGGTGCAGGTTTTTGTCATACTGTTATGTGGCGGTGTATGGTTCGGTCAGGCGGCCTATGCAGTACCATCTGTCGTTGTCTCTGAAGGCAAATACGTGATGGGCGACCTCGACTCCAAGAAGGACGCCAAGGCCCTTGCGCTCATAGAAGCAAAAAGACTGGCGCTCGAGCAGGCCGGCACTTATATCGCAAGCTCCACGGAAGTGAAGAATTTCCAATTGTCCAAAGATCAGATAAATACGCTGGCCTCGGGAATCATGTCCGTGGAGGTTCTGAAGGAAGACTGGAAGATGTCAGGAGAAAACATGGTAGTCACTATCCAGATCCGAGCGACCATCGATACTTCCAACCTCAAAGACAAGATATCCAGGATGCAGGAAGACGAGAGCACGGAGAATTATAAGGAGATTCAAAGCCAGTTGGCGGCTCTGAAGAAAGAGCTTTCGGAATTGAAGGCAGAAAGGCAGAAGGAAACTGCAGCAGGGGCTAAGGAACCTCCCACGAAGGAGCTTAAGGAAAAACACGAGGATATTGTCAAGAGAATGTCTGCATTGGAATATGTGGAGAAAGGTAACGGAGCTCTCGCCAGTCAGCGCTGGCAAGCTGCCCTCGATGCGTTCAATCAGGTTATAGCCATCAATGCCGGCATGGTCGATGCCTATGCGGGGAAGTCTTTTGCCCTCTATATGCTAAGAAAGCCGGAGGAAGCCATAGTGTCTGTGGATAAGGGATTAGAGATAGATCCTCTATCCCCGAGAAATCTAGGAGTCAAGGCGCTGATTTTGAAAGATCGACCGGATCAGGTCGATGTCGCACTCGGCCTCGTCAATAAAGCACTGCACATCGCACCTGGCAGCCAGAGGTTATATCGTATCAGGGGTGAAGTTTACATAAAAATGAAGAGACCCCGTCTGGCACAGGCAGATTTTCTAACGGCATGCAAGCTGGGGGCTAAGGAAGCCTGCCGAAGGGCGGAATTGTTAAGAGATAAGGTTGGTCCCAAGGGTCAGTTCGAACGAAGATAGAATATAAAAGGTGCGCCGAAGGATGAATATCACCGAGACGATGCGCAAGAAACTGCTCGGTCTTCAGAGAAATGAAATCACCGAGCATCATATCTATAGCAAACTCGCAGAAAAGGTCAAATCACCTGAAAACGGGAAAATACTTTCAAACATAGCCGATGATGAACTGCGGCATTATCGAAAGTGGCGGGAATATACGCAGCATGATGTGGAACCTGACAGATTAAAAATCTGGAAATATTATTTAATCAGCCGCGTCTTCGGGTTCACGTTCGGCCTTAAGCTGCTGGAGAAAGGCGAAGAAAGCGCTCAGGACAGTTACGGGTATCTGCGAGGGACAATCCCGGAAGCCGATGCCATCGCGCGAAATGAGAGCGAGCACGAGACGGCCCTCTTGGGACTTCTTGATGAAGAAAGGCTCCGCTATACGGGATCCATGGTGTTGGGTCTGAATGACGCACTTATGGAGATGACGGGAGTGCTCGCCGGCCTCACCTTAGCCTTGCGAGACACAAAGCTGATTGCCCTGGCTGGTTCGATCACAGGCATAGCAGCGGCATTATCTATGGGGGCCTCGGAGTACCTCGCCACAAAGACGGAAAAGACAGTCAAGAACCCTTTGCGGGCATCGCTCTATACGGTCGGCGCTTACTTGATCACCATCGTGGTTCTGATCACACCCTATCTGATCTTGAAGAACTATTATCTCTGTTTGATGTGCGCTCTCGCCGGGGCGGTTCTTATCATAGCAGTGTTTACGTACTACATTTCGGTGGCGAAGGATGTGCCTTTCAAAGGGCATTTTCTCGAGATGGCGGGAGTAACATTTGCCGTGGCTGCGCTCAGTTTTCTCATTGGCTATATCCTGCGCGCTTTCCTCGGTGTTGACGTCTGAGAGCATCTTGGACTGGCATCCTGCTACTCTTAATTATTACAAATCAATTTTCTGGAGCTTTCTCGGTACGTTCACCTCAGGCGATAAAATCAAATGGGGCGGGACTTCCTGCGCTCCCAGGATCTGAACGAGTCGATCCAGGGAGGAAGCTATATCCAGGAGCCTTGTAGCGGGCAGCACTTCCAGGCCGGCAGCCAGAAGACCCTGAGCCACCTCGGGCGCCCTCGCAACCAGCGCTTTTCCCTCCGGTGTCAGATCGACATCGACGACCCGCCGGTCTTCACGCGTGCGCATCCGTAAGACAAGACCTTGCCTTTCCAGACGGTTCAGTATGCCTACTACTGTTGCCGGATGAAGATACATCTTATGGGCCAGCTCAGATACCTGAACGGGAGAGGATTCGGCGATCATCTTGATTGCCCAGAGCTGCGGACCCGTAATACCCGTCTGTTTCTTCGCCTTCTTGGACTGCTCGTTGATGACCTGGTAAACCCTTCTCAGATTATCGAAAATGTCAGCAATGGCTTTCTGCTTTTTTGTCACAATCATTCCCCCGAGCTATATATCGCGTTATATTGCTACACTGATCATTACTATACAAATTATTTTTATAAAAAACAATTGACTTTTTTTAAAAAAGTAGTAAAAAGAGAACATCATTGTAGCTCAAAATCATTGAAAGGAGTATTTCGTATGAAAAGACGAACGGTACGTTATGGGCTATTAGCATTCATTATGAGTCTCACGCTGATTTTTGCCGGCGCATGCGCGAAGTCGGCGACGGTGAAGGACGCCGACCAGCAGGCAGCGGCCCAGAAGGAATCAGCTGCCGGCGTTCAGAAGTCAGAGGGACAGAAAGTCGCGCCTGAGAGTGGAGCCGTGACAGGCGAAAGCAGGGCAGGGGCGAAGGGCAAGGCAGAAGCGGGCAAAATGGAGACCTATGTTGTCAAAAAGGGAGACTGCCTGTGGGCAATAGCCAAGAAAAAGAATATTTACAATGATGCCTTCCTCTGGCCAGTCATTTATGAGGCTAACAAGGGAAAGATCAAGAAAGCAAGCCTGATCTATCCGGGTCAGAAACTTAAGATTCCCCGCAGCGGGATGACCATGGACGCCATCAAGGATGCCAGGAAAAAAGCCGGTGCAAAGAAACCTTATCTTCCTCCGAAGGCCGCGCTAGTTCCTAAGGATTAGGTGCCGACAAACATTTATTAGTCAGAAGCTTGCTCCGCAGGCAACGCATGTTGCTGCGCGCAGCGGAGCTATCCATGCCTGAATAGATTATCGTCGTTCAAATGGGGCTTAGGTGCATTTGTAGGACTGCATGCCCCATTTTTTTGGCTGCGGGGCGATGATGATTTCTCTCCTGATCTTTGCCTTCCCAATATTCTAATTCTATTATATACGTATAGGAAGCGTGAAAGGAAATAGAATATGGGTCCGGCGGATAAAGAACACAGATCCCTTCTAAGGAGTATAGCCAGGCGTGCGATGATAGAGAAAGGGTTGCTCCCCGATTTCTCCGCTGAAGCAATGGCCGAACTTGCCGTCATGCAAACGCCCGCAATAATCGATGATGAAAGGATTCGTGACCTCAGGGATATTCTGTGGTCGTCCATTGACAATGATGACACGCGCGACATTGACCAGCTCACGGCCGCACAGGCGATGCCCGGAGACGCCGTAAAGATTCTTGTCGCAGTCGCCGATGTGGACGCCATGGTCAGGAACGGTTCAGCCATTGACGGCCATGCGCGGCGCAACACCACCTCCGTATATACCGCTGCCGAAATATTCCCCATGCTTCCCGAAAAGCTTTCCACAAATCTCACATCCTTAGCATTTAACGAGGACAGACCGGCAATTGTGGTCGACATGCTGATTGGCCGGGACGGATCACTGCAGGCCTCGGATATTTACAGGGCCCATGTCTGCAATCACGCGAAACTCGCCTACAACAGCACAGCCGCGTGGCTGGAAGGAATCGGGAATGCGCCCGAAGCTCTCGTCTCTGTAAACGGACTCGATAACAACCTGCGTCTGCAGGAAAGAACGGCACAATCCATGAAGAATCTTCGCCACCGTAAGGGGGCGCTAAGTCTCGAAGCCGTTCAGGCAAGACCCGTATTTATCGGCGACCAGATCCGCGAACTCGAAGTCGAGAAAAAGAACCGCGCCAGAACTATTATTGAAGAGTTCATGATAGCTGCGAACATTTGCGCGGCCCGCTATCTCTCGTCCAGGAAATTCCCTTCTCTCAGGCGCGCGGTCCGCACTCCGAAGAGGTGGGAAAGGATAGTCGAGATTGCAGGGGAACACGGGTTTGCGCTTCCGCAAAAGCCGGATCCAAGGGCGCTGGAAGAGTTCCTTGTCAAGGAGAAAGATGCCGATCCACAGCGGTTCCCCGACCTATCCCTCTCCATCATAAAACTCATCGGACCCGGTGAATATATTGCGGCACTTCCGGGGGATGCTGACACGCCCGGACACTTCGGTATCGCTGCCGGCGCCTACACTCACTCCACGGCCCCCAATCGCCGTTATGTGGATCTCGTTATGCAGCGTCTGTTGAAGGCGGCCATGGGCGGAACACCTGTGCCATACGGCGGTAACGAACTTCGAGCCCTGGCCATAAACTGCACGGAGAAAGAGAATGCCGCGAACAAGGTGGAACGGCAGGTATTCAAATCGGCGGCCGCAATTCTTCTCGAGTCAAGAATCGGAGAAGAGTTCAATGCTATCGTTACCGGCGCCGCTCCGAAAGGCACATGGGTGCGCCTTACCCAACCGCCTGTCGAGGGGAAACTCGTAGAGGGTTTTCACGGCGTAGATGTAGGGTACAGAATTCGTGTACAGCTTATTCATACGGACGTGGAGTCGGGATTCATCGACTTCAAGAAGGTGAGATGACCGGTTCTGTGGCGGCTGCATCTTCAGCGGCCTGTTTACCGGTATGTTCCGCAGCAAGGAACATATACATGGCCGGGACCACAAACAGCGTAAAGAGCGTGCCGATCGCGATTCCGGCCGCGATCACCAGCCCCATATTGTAGCGGCCCACCGCACCGGCGCCGGAAGCGGTAACCAACGGCAGCACGCCCAGCACCATCGCCGCAGTGGTCATCAGTATCGGTCGCAGGCGAATGACTGCCGCCATTTCCACCGCCTCACGCTTGCCCTTCCCTTCCCTCTGCAGGTCGTTGGCAAACTGTACAATCAGGATGCCGTGCTTGCTGATCAGGCCAATCAGCGTCACCAGGCCCACCTCCGTATAGATGTTGAGGCTTGCACCGCCGACGCCCAGGCTGATAAATATCATGGCCCCGCAGATCGACATGGGCACGCTCACGAGCACGATGAACGGATCACGGAAGCTTTCAAACAGCGCCGCTAAGGCCAGGAAGATGATAATCAGTGCAAAGAAGAACGTTACTATGAGCGCGCTGGACTCCTGTATAAACTGGCGTGACTGGCCGCTGTAATCAATACTGAAGCCCTGGGGCAGCACGTCTTTCGACAGGTTGTTTAACGTATTTAGCGCTTCGCCGAGAGTGACGCCGGCAGCCGGAACGGCGGAGATCGTAGCTGAATTGAGCTGCTGGAAATGGTTGAGCGACTCCGGCACTACCTCTGTTCTGAGGCGCACAAATGTTGAAACAGGAATGGATGTCCCGCCGGCGGCATTGATGTAATAGTTCCGCAGTTGCCCCGCGTTGAGCCGGTCGCGCTGCATCACCTGCGGAATCACTTTGTAGGAGCGTCCGGCAATGCTGAAGTAGTTGACATAGCCCCCGCCCAGCATGGATCCCAGTGCATCGCCTACGTCCCGCATCGTAAGACCGAGTTGCGCCGCCTTATCGCGATCTATATCTATGGATGTCTGCGGCTTATCGACCTTCAGATCCGTGTCCACGAACGCGAACACTCCGCTTGCATATGCCTTATCCATGAGAGCCAGCGACACCTCATTCAGACGTTCGTAGGACTCCGTGGTGCCGATGACAAATTGTACGGGCAGGCCGCTCGTGCCGGGCAGTGGCGGCCGCTGGAACGCCACGGCGCGGACCCCTGATATCTCCCCGAATCGCATCTGCACCTCCGGCTGCAGATCCATGGTTGTCCGCTTCCGTTCGTCCCATGGTTTAAACACCATACCCGCTATCCCCGTGTTCAGCCCGCTGATGCCGTCGAGCTGAAATACGTGATCCGTCTCCGGATAACTGCTGACTATCTTGTACACCTGCCGCGAATACAATTGCGTCTGCTCCAAGGAGGCATTGGGCGCCGCTGTAATCAAAGAAATGATGATCCCCTGATCCTCGAGAGGCGCGAGTTCACTCTTCGAGCTCACGAACAGGAAGTAATTGCTACAGAGAATGATTACGGCGAATACGGCGGTCACCAGCCGGTAATTCAGCGCCCCGCGAAGAAGCACTTCATAGCCGCTGCGTATTCGCCTGAACTGACGGTCGATAAGACCCAGGAAGCGCTGCCGGCCGCAATCTTCTGCTGATAAGAGAAGGCGTGAGCACATCATCGGCGAAAGCGTCAGTGCAATGATCGCCGACACGCCCACAGTTCCCGCCAGGGTATAGGCGAACTCGGTAAAAAGGGCACCCGTCAGACCGCCCATGAAACCTATCGGCACATATACCGCTACCAGAACCACCGATATCGCAATGATAGGCGCCGCGAGTTCGCGCGCGCCCTGGATCGACGCCTGCATGGGCGGCATACCGCCCTCTATATGTCGTTGTGCATTTTCCACGACGATGATGGCGTCGTCGACGACCAATCCAATCGCCAGCACAAGCGCGAGCAGCGTCAAAAGGTTAATCGTATAACCAAGAATAAGCATAATGAAGAACGCCCCGACAAGCGAAAGCGGCATCGCGACGGTAGGTATTATCACGGATCGTACCGAGCACAGAAAAAGGAAGATCACCGCCGTCACAATCAGCAGGGCCTTGATCAGCGTGCTTATCACCTCTTTGATGGAACTGTTTACATACTTGGTGCCGTCATAAACAATTTTCCCTTTCAGTCCCTCAGGCAACTGTTCTTCGATCGCGGGGAATGCCTTGCGCACACTGTCAATAACTGTAAGCAAGTTGGCATTCGGGGCCACTTTGATACCGATGTAAACGGCGCTCTCCCCGTCGAAGGCGACCGCCGTGTCGTAATCCTCCGAGCCGAGCGTGATCTTGGCGACATCGCCAAGACGTATGATCGCACCGTTCTGTGACTTTAGAATCAAGTTGCGGAACTCCTCAACCGAGTGCAGACCCGTATAGGCGATGAGATTCACTGTAACCATCTGCCCCTGGGTCCGCCCGACGGCCGAGATAAAATCATTGTTGGCAAGCGCGTTGCTGACGTCCGTGGCCGTGAGGCCGTATGCCGCCAGTTTCTCCGGTTCCAGCCATGCACGCAGGGCAAACGTGCGTTTGCCGAGAACCTCAGCCGTCTGTACACCCTCGACTGCCTGCAGCTTTGGCTGTACCACCCGTATCAGATAATCCGTGATCTTATTCGTGGGCAGCACCTTGCTATAGAACCCGATGTACATCGAATCGATCGTTTCGCCGATGGCGACAGTTATCACCGGCAGCTGTGCGTCTTTCGGGAGCTGGTTCAGCACCGCGTTGACCTTGGTGTTGATCTCGGTCAGGGCCTTGTTCGGATCATAGTTCAAGCGCAGGTTGGCCTGGATGGTGCTGAGACTCTGCGTGCTCGACGAAGTGAGATAGTCTATTCCGTTCGCCTGAGCGATCGAGTTTTCGAGGGGGGTGGTTATAAAACCGGCAACCAGCGCCGGGTCGGCGCCTGTATAAACAGTTGCGACGGTCACCACGGCGTTCTGGGTGAAGGGATACTGGCGCACCTGCAGGAGCCCCACGGAACGCAGGCCCAGAACGAGGATCAGCAGGCTGACCACTGTGGCAAGTACGGGGCGGCGAATGAAGATATCCGTGAAGCGCATGTGTCTACCCTTTGTGCTACTCGTCCACCGGCTGGGGGGCGGCTTCATTGGCGGGCTGTACCTGGTTATTGATGATCACCGGGCTCCCGTTCTTGAGTTTAATCTGTCCGCTCGTAACTACCATGTCGCCTTCCTTGATCCCCGTAGCGACTGCGACCTGATCGCCGCGGGTGCTGCCGACTGTGACGAAAGTCTGCCTTGCCATAAGAAGAGATTTGCCGTCCGGCCCTTTCTCACTCTCCTCCACGATAAACACGGTATCGCCGTAGGGGTTGTAGGTCACTGCTGTCTGCGGCAGAGTCAGGTGGCGCTCCACAGAGCCCGCCTGAACCTCGACCGATGCGTACATCCCCGGCAACAGCTCATGCTTCGGATTGGCAAGCGTCGCCTCCGCCTGGAAATTCCGAGTAGCGGCATCCACCTGAGGGTTGATGGCAGTTATGCGGCCATCGAACCTGCGGCCCGGGTATGTGTCGGAAGTAACGATAACCTTCTGCCCGAGCGATATCCGTGAAAGCTCCTGCTGCGGCAGTAAAAAGTCGCAGTAGATCGAGTCGAGCGATTGCAGCGTGACGATCTTGTCTCCGGGATTTATATACTGGCCGGGATTGACGGTGCTGATGCCGAGCCTACCGGCGAACGGGGCGCGAATCGTCTTCTTATCGACGAGGGCCACCTGTTGTGCAACCTGGGCGCGCTTGCTCTTGAGGTCAGCGATGTCGGCATCCAGGGCGGCCTGACTTATGGCCTGCACGTCAAATTGCTTTCGATCGCGCATGTAAACCGTACCTGCCAATTCAGCCGCGGCCTGAAGAGAGCGCAATAGGGCGACGTCGGCATCAGCGTTGAGCTGCACCAGCACTTGTCCGGCCTTGGCCTGATCTCCCGACTTGAAGCGCAAGTTTCGTACGAGTCCTGAAATTTCGCTGGTTACGTCAACCCCCCGCACGGCGCGGAGGGAGCCGACGGCTTTGAGCTGCGGCTGCCAGTCGTGTAATTCGGCCCTTATCGCTGTTACCGTAACAGGCGGCATCTGCATACCGGCCAGGGATTTCTTGAGCATATGCGCCTTGAAGGCATGATAGCCGAAAATGCTGCCAAACAGCAGGCCGACGACCGCCAGCATGATTAACATTCGCCTTCCCATCAGAAGCTCCTTCCTCTACACATATATGTCACTGCCGTTATAAACTGCGTGGACGCGGAGATACCTCGAGTCCATTTTTCCGCTGCACATGGCAACCGTGAATAAGCCGCCTTCTCGATTCAATATATATTGAAGCTCACCGTAGCAAGCTTGGGAGAATTTTCGATTCTTAAGGAATGGTAATTCGCAATTCGCTCGCTACCGGATTCACTCCGGCTTTATGGCAGCCGCCTCCGCTTGAGGACTGCGGTTCCACCAGCCGCCGCCGAGCGCTTGATACAATGCCGCAGTATCCGCAAAGCGCGCGGCCTGCGCCTGAACCAGAGCCAATCGCGCCTGCTCATGCTGGCGTTCCGCGTTGAGCAGCGACAGATAGCTTACTGCACCGAGCTGAAACTGTTTCTCCGTGAGATCGAGAGTGTCGCGGGCAGCCGCCTCGGCTTCGGCCTGCGCCTTCAGTGTGCTCGCATCCCCAGCGAGGGCGCGGAGCACGTCAGCCACACTCTGAAAGGCCTGCAAGACCGTATCGCGATACTGCGCCGCAGCCTGATCGTAAACGGCTATCGCGGCGCGGCGCTGTGCGGTGAGTGCGCCGCCGTGGAATATGGGCTGCAGCAAACCGGCGCTGAGACTCCAGATGGCGGCGCCACTATTGAAAAAATCACCGACTGTACTGGCCTCCAGGCCGAAACTGCCCGTCAGTGTGATCTGCGGGTACAGGTTTGCCGTGGCCACGCCGACCTGCGCGCTCGCCGCGTGAAGCGTCTCTTCCGCGGCCCTTATGTCAGGCCGCTGGCGCACCAGCAATGACGGCAGGCTTACCGGCAGCTCCTCAGGCAGTTGGAAATCGTTCAAATCGAATTCAGGCAGTGCCGCCTCGGAGGGCAGCCTTCCTGCAAGCACCGCAAGCTGGTGGCGGGTCTGGGCAAGCTGCTTTTCCAGCGGCGGCAGTAAGGCCTGCGTCTGTGCTAGCTGCGCGCGCTGGGCGAGCACGTCGGAACGCGACGCCCCCCCAAGGTGGAGCTGCTCTTCCACTACGGCGAGCTGCTTTTCCTGCGCCTCTATGATTTCCCTCATCGCCCCTATCTGGGCGCGCAGTGACGCGTCTTTCACGGCCGTAGTGACAATATTCGCTGTAAGAGTAAGATAGACGCCCTCCAGCTGAAACCGCTGGTAGTCTATTTGCGATTGAAGTGCTTCGAGCTTACGCCGGGTGCCACTGAAAAGATCGGGTGAATACGAAACATTCACGGAGGCGTTGTAAAGGTTGAAGACGCTGATGTCGCTGTCCGGCTGGCCAAACCCAGCGCCGGAGATCTTCTGACGCGAAGCGGAGATGTTGGCGTCCACGGCAGGGAAGAGGGCTCCATATTGGGCACGTCTATTTTCGTCCGCCTCCCGCAGCCTCGCTTTCGCTGCCGCGACTGTCGGGCTCTCTGCCAACGCCTGCCGGATCAATTGATCCAATTCCGCCGACTGCAGGAGCGTCCACCATTCCTGAGGAATATCTTTTCCCGGGGCGAAACGCTGTGACGCGCCCGCAGTTCCGGGCGCCGCATCCGTCTTCGCCGGCAACGCCTCCGCAGTATAGGCTTTTGTGACCGGGGCCTTCGGCGTTTGAAAGTCCGGCCCCACGGCGCACCCGAAGAGAACGACCATAATCATCACTGAGACGGCCACCATAGAGAACCGAACGGATTTCACACGCTTACACACTAAAGGTCTCTCTCCCGCCATAATCATAATACTGTCCCCGCGCACAGTTATTCAAATATCACCGCTTTAGAAGGGCCAACGCCTTCGCATTATAATGACGGCGTATGCTCTCCTCTTTAAGGCCAATCCCACGCAGCAAAAACCAGACGACATGCTTGACGAGTTTCTCTCGCGAAATGCCATAATTCAAGACAGAGGCCGACGGTACAAAATCGGTCATGATCACGAAGGGCAATCGGTCTGTGAACCAGGCGCGCAAATGATGCGGCACCGGGCTGTCTATGACATCACCCGACGCGATAGCAGCTTTAATGTTTGCCCGGAGCATCGGGATCACTTGTCTCTCCGCCTCTTCCAGTACGTGACGCGCAAATTCTCCGTCCCCTGCGAGGCTGCGGATGTAGAGCCGGATAAAATCATCACGTTCAGCCAACCTGACAGATATCATTTCCGATACAAGTAGGTGGACTATCAGCACGAGAGTCGAGGTAGAAGGCTTGAGAGACATTATTTTCTTCGTCTTCTCGGAAATGTTGTCCGAGAATAAAGCAAGCATGGCATGATAGAGCGCTTCTTTATTGGGGAATATTTTGAATAACAGGCCCTCCGAAATGCCCGCCGCCTCCGCCAGCTCCCGCGTAGTCGCTCCATGGAGACCTTTCTTCGCGAAGAGTTCGCGAACCCTTATCAGTATAAGTTTTCGCCTTTCTTCACGCGATATTCTTCCTTCTGTCTTCATGGTTAATTATATAGCAAGTGCTCACTTTCTTGTCAAGACCCGATCGGCACTTCCGTCTGGAAGTCATATTGCATCTTGTGCTCCCCAAAGTAGGCCTGTATGCATTTCAGTTTAGTAGGGGCCTCGCTCTGCTAACGAGCAGAGCAACAGTCTACAATTTAAAGGATATTAGATGTACAGAATAGTTCCATAAGGGATTCACTCATTTATTACCTGAAAATGTCTTAGATGGATCAAATCCCGGGAAGAACGACAAATACCGGCCGCTGGGAATATCGGCCGCCCAGAGGCCGCGGCGCGGATGCATTCTGCGAGCCGTCACGTATCACGGGAAAGTCGACGCTGCCCCGATATACGAATATCAACATTCTTATTCCTTACTCCTTTCTTTTACCCGAGATCAGTCAGATGCACATCGAGAATCAAGAATATCGGTGCAGATAATCAGGGATTGCAGGATGGAAATTTGTGCGGAGAGGAATTAAGATGGGAGCCATGACGAGCCGGAAAAGCGCTTGACGCCGAAATCAGGCTTGTGACCCCGGCTTTCGGAGAGCTGCAAAATGCCTATCTGACGCGCTCTACAACGACTTGTTTTTGAGGGAGGAAACATTTTTATGAGAGGAGTAAAGGGTTATGACATATTCATTTGCGTGTCCGGTACCCTGTGATCATGAAATAAAGGTCTATGCAAATAATAATGACGATGCAGTGAATGCTATCATTAGGGCGGGCGCTATCCGCTGCCGCAATATCGAAAAGAATTGCCATTGCGAAAAGGCCCATATCCAGCTGCCGCCCGTGCCGGCGGAACAGTTGAGAAGGATTGTGCGATTATGCATGAAAGAAGAACACGAGGCGTCAACCCGCCATGCGGCCGGCGGATAAGCAATATGAGCTTTTAAGCGTACTCAGGGCATCTTTCCCGGAGTAAATATGCCGGTTTGACCCCCCTCTTGCGGCAATATCAAAATTGCCGTTACCTGGGAAAGGGCCCTTGAGTAACTTGAACAATATCACCGACACGAAGCCACTTCGAGAAGGCAGCCTGTACATCTTGAGGGGTTAACTGCAAGAATCTTCGTGCAGCGATAACAGGCTCGTCAAGGGGTAGGTCATGAGTCGCCCTGTAAATAAGTCCCAGCGCTATGCCGTCGGCGGAGGCCTCGGCAAGCTGTATCTCCCTCAGTACGAGAGATTGAGCTTTGGAGAGCTCATCCGGTGTGACGGGTTTCTCCTGCATCTTTGTCAGATCATGTTCGATGATGGCTCGCGCCTTGGACACATTGTCAGGGTCGCAGGAATACCGGACTTCATAAAGGGATCGCGTCTGGCCTATATCGAATGATGAAGAAACGTGATAAACGAGCCCCGTCTTTTCTCTGAGATCCCGGTAAAGCCAGGTTGAGTAGAAAGCGCCGCCGAGCACGTGGTTGCCCAATTCCAGGGCGTAGTAATCCGGATGAGATCTGGTCAAGCCGAGCGTTCCGGCGAGAATCACCTTGGTCTGAGACCGGCTGAGGTCCGGCACGGCCGTGGCGGATGGTTTATTCGGCGGAACCGGAGGCAGAAGCGTCGAAGGCTTTGGCCCTTCGACCTTCCATGATCCGAAGTATTTCCCGATCGCCTTCCTGACCGCGTCCGGGGGCACTTTGCCGATAAAGACGATTGTCGTGAGGTCCGGCCGGAAGACCTTCTGATAATATGATTTCACCTCGTCGAGAGTAAGGGAAGAAATGGTCGACGGTGTGGCCTCACGGAGCACTGCGTCGTTATTGGGAAAGAGGGAAGTTTTCAATGTCCGTTTTGTCAGGTAGTCAGGACTTTCAAGTTCACCCGCCACTTCATCCCCCACCTGTTTCCGCAATGTTTTGAAGGCTTCCGCTGGCAGCGCCGGGTGAAGAAGATTGTCCGCAAGGAGCTCGAGGCCGCGATCAAAGTGTTTGGCGAGAGCCTGCAGAGAGAAATCTGTATCCACGGATATTTCCGCCCCGATGTCGTCCTGAGCTTTCTGGAAAGCCAGCCTGTCCATAGAAGCGGTGCCGAAAGAAAAAAGCGGTCCCAGCACGCGATCCAATCCTTCCTTTCCCTCCGGAGTCTGAAGGTAAGGATTGTTTTTCACATGGCCGTATATACTTGCCGTGTCGCTCACGGAAGCATACTGAATGATAAGTTTGAGTCCGTTGGGAAGAACTACAACCTCAGGATTCACCGTAGAAGCCGGCACGGAAAGTCGTTTCAATGCCTTCTCCGCCCATACGGGAAGCTCAACGCTTTTTGTCTCTTTCGGCGCGAAGGACTCCATTCCTCCGCGCGGCTTTGCAGAGACCGGCTTGCCTGCGGCCTCCGGCACGAGAATAGCTTCTACGGATTGATGAAGTTGCAGGTACTTCACAGCCACCCTGTTGACGTCGGCCACAGAAACCTTCTGGATGGCGCTTAAGGTGTCATCCGGTGATTGCCTCCCTTCCACCGCCAGCGCCTGAGACCACGCCATGGCAAGACCGGGAACTGAATTTTTCTGGAGTTCGGCCTTTGTCAGCCTGTTGCGTTTGGCCGCCTCAACGAGGTCGGCGGAGAATCCTTTCTTTACATCGTCCGCAAGAATCCTCCGGACCTCCTTAATCAGAGGCTGAGGATCGGTTCCCTTCGGGAAGGAAGCCGCTGCGTAGCCCAGGCCTGCGTGAGGGAGGGTGAGCAGACTGAAGTCAATGGCGAGCGCTTTTCCTTGAACCACCAATTCGAATAGATTTCCCCTCTGGCTGCTCAATACATCTGCAAGCACTTCGCTTGCCGCGTAATCGCCGCTTCCATAACCGGGCATGCGGAAAGAAATAGCCGCAAGTCCGTGCGACTGGTCCGTCGTCATCGTGAAAGATTTCGGTTTCAGGGGTCCAAGCCGCACTTCTGGACGTTGCGGAACGTTCTTCCGCGGTATGGGAGAAAAATATTTCTCGACCTCCTTAAGCGCCTCCCGGGGCTCGACATGGCCCACGATCACTAAAATGGCATTGTTGGGTGCATACCATGTGTCATAAAATGTTTTGAGCATAGCCCCTGTTGTCTTCTCAAAGGAAGGAACCGTTCCGAGAGGTGTATGTGCATACGGCGTATCATTGAACATAATTTCGATCAGCTTTGCATAAAAGATATAGTCGGGATCGGAGATGTCCTGGGCTACCTCCTGTTCGATAGCGCCCCTTTCCTTCTTCCATGATTCCTCAGCGTCGAGTACTCCTTTCATCCGGATTGATTCTATGTGCAGGGCCAGGTCCATATCTTCCCGCGCGCAGGTAAAGAAATACTGCGTCACCGTCTGCTGCGTTTCCGCATTGAAATCTCCACCCATCAAGGCGATGATATCTGCAAGCTGATCCGCTGTGAGACCCGGGCTGCCCCTGAACATCATGTGCTCCTGGGCGTGGGCCATGCCGGGAAACCCTGCCGGCGCCTCTTTTGAACCGACAAGGTAATTCACTATTGTCGTGACAACCGGAGCCTGGGTGTTTCGGACAATAACGACCCGCAATCCATTCTCGAGAGTGGCTCTCAGTATATTTTCATCGCCGGTTCTTTCTTCAGCCGATGCCCAGGCCGCAGGCAACAGGGAGATCAGAAACGCCGCATGGATCAGAATGACCAGAATGACAACGCTGATTTCTGAGATTCTTCTATGGGCTCTTTTCACAATCGCCTTCCTCTACGTAGTATTAATGTTATTATTTTATGCTTTGCCCGCAAACTAGTCAACACTTCTTCAGAGCGGCAGGCACAACAATTGTCCGGACAGTCCAAGTCATCCACCTGTCTTGAAAAATAATTCCTGTAAACTTCTCATCGATTACCCATATCGTCTTAAGGCATAAAGTGTCCTGGAATCAGTCATTGACGCATTGCATTCATTCGCGCGTACGCTATACTTATTGGAAAAGGGTGGATTGGGCGCGGCGCGAAGGCGGTGTGAAGAGAGACGAGCCGGGTCTGCCATTTTGCAATACAGGAAAAAGAGGTAAATTTGTGATGGAAGAAATGTCTGATATCCTGCTTGTGGAAGATAATAAATACAACGTGGAGTTTATACTCGAAGCCCGAAGTCAGCACAACCTGGCCCACAGGGTCAAGGTTTTTCGCGACGGCGGGGAGGCCCTGGACTATCTGTTTGCAGCCGGTCAGTATTCGGACCGCTGTTCCTTTAAACAACCCAGCGTGATTCTGCTGGACCTGAGGTTGCCGAAGGTGGACGGGCTTGAGCTTCTGCGAATGATAAGAACCCATGAGACGACAAAGATGATCCCTGTGGTGGTGTTCTCGTCATCGACGAGCGACCAGGACAGGATAGACAGCTACCGGCTGGGAGCAAACAGCTTCGTCATAAAGCCCATAACGTATGACAAATTTGTTGAGACGGTCACCGAAATAGGCTCCTATTGGGCATTGCAGAATGCGCCTCCGTAATGGGAACACATCGCGAATAGCCGATACGGCGATTAATGGCGCCGCGACAAGATGACGTTTTCTCAAATAGCATATTGTTTATTGAACAAAGCCTAATTCTCTCCCCCGCGATCCGAGATATGCAAAGGCAAAGAAAGAAATCGTTTGGCCGGTAGAATAGGCATCCAAGGGCTGCATGACAATCTATCGTAATGGTCATATCAGAAAAATCCCCGGTATTAATCTCATTGACATGCAGGCGCTTTCCTCTTAATAAACCTCGCATCCTGATTCTTATTGCCGGGCACTGACGATGAGCAAATTCAACCTGAAAATTCTCCTGGTCCTTTCATTGGGGCATCTGGTAACGGATATATACCAGAGTGCGCTTCCCGCCATACTCCCCTTCCTGAAAGAGAACCTTTCCCTCTCCTACACCATGGCAGGCGTCATCCTCATGGCCGCCAATTTTACATCCTCTCTGATCCAGCCTCTTTTCGGATATCTTTCGGACAGACAGGAAAAGGCCTTCCTTCTGCCTCTCGGGTGCCTGTGCGCAGGCGCCGGATTCTCTCTGTTGTCCTTCCCTTCAAGTTATGCGCTTATCCTCGTGCTTGTCATAGTGAGCGGTTTCGGCATTGCGTCGTACCATCCTGAAGGATACAAGACCGCCCACTTTTTTACAGGCGAGAAACGGGTAACCGGGATGGCCATATTCTCAGTCGGCGGAAATCTGGGATTTGCCTTAGGCCCGATAATCGCAATCTACATAATCAAGTATATGGGATTTTCTTCACTACCCATTATAGTCGTCCCATCGGTGGTTTTTCTTGCGATTATAATCTTCTACTGGCGTGACATATCCATTACCGAAATCAAGCGGGACAGGGCGGCAGACGGAAGGGTTTCACACGAGCGGCAAAAGGGCGCTTACACATCTTTATCAATAGTGATTGCAGTCGTGATTATGAGGTCATGGACGCAGATGGGTCTTATGAGTTACATTCCGTTTTACTACATAAACCATCTCAAAGGAGATCCGCTCTATGCGGGTAAACTCGTGTTTGTCCTTCTTCTCGGCGGAGTCATCGGCACCCTCGGTGGGGCGCCTCTGGCCGACAGGTGGGGACATAAACGCTATCTGATGCTGTCCATGTTTATTAGCGCCCTTATTCTGCCCCTGATATTCATCGTTGACGGCTACATGCTGTTTCTTGTACTCGGATTTCTCGGCGTGACCTTGATTTCCACCTTTTCCGTTACTGTTGTCATGGCTCAGCAGTTACTGCCGAAAAATCTCGGCGTTGCCTCCGGCCTCATGGTGGGTTTTGCTATCGGAGCAGGCGGCATCTGCGTCACGCTCCTCGGAGTCATTGCCGATCATTTCGGCGTGCCTGTCGCCCTGAAATCGATCATGATCCTTCCCTTTGCGGGATTCCTGCTCAGCGCCCTCCTGCGCTACCCGGATGATAACAAGACAAGAACGACAGCCGGGCTTTGACGTGATGGGCTTTGGCCTTTCTCAAGGGGATGCAGCAGAAACAAACGTAGTCTCTCCGCTCCTTCTATGTAGGTCTATACTCCCATTTTACAGCTATTTTCTGCCTATTGATTCCGATTGCGGCGCGATATATTTTTTGCCTATAATTGTTTTCCTGAATTGTCGAACGTTTGAGGTATTTGACCCAGGGCTATTGGGTTTGGAGGGACACATGGAAATCAAAGGTAAACGGGTTGTCCTGCTCGTAGAAGACCGGTACCAGGTTCTGGAACTGTGGTATCCGCTGATCCGTCTCCGCGAGGCGGGAGCAGAGGTGACGGTTGTCGGTCCCGAAGAAGGGCGCGTTTATAAGAGCGGCAACGGCTATGAGATTACTGCGGACGCCTCTGTGGCGGACATCAGGATCCAAGAATACGATGGCATAGTCGTGCCCGGCGGATACGCCCCCGATCTAATGCGGCGCAATCCTGCCATGATCGCTATTGTACGGGACGCTTACAACCAGGGCAAAGTCGTGGCGGCCATCTGCCACGCGGGGTGGATGCTCGCTTCCGCCGGAATCATCCGGGGAAGGAAAGTGACCAGCTTCTATAGCATGAAGGACGATATGGTCAATGCCGGCGCAATCTGGCTCGATGAACCGGTTGTCCGCGACGGCCGTATCATAACTTCGCGCAAACCCGAAGACCTGCCTTTCTTCTGCGTTGAGATTATCGCTGCCCTATCCGGGAAATAGACTAATTGGTGAATCATCTCCGGAAAAATAGCCGGTGCTTTTAGGGATTCAGCCCTTGATTTATTATTATGAGATACGAGAGAGGTAGGTGCGGAGATTTGTCTTCCTATGGGCAATGGCAAGTTTCTTTCTTATATTCTTCCTATGAAAGTCGACGGTCCTCTCTGACACATTGAGCATCGCCGCGACGTCCTTGCTGGAATTTCCCTCTTTCACAAGGTCGGCAATTTGCAACTCCTTGAAGGTCAGGTTCATGTTTTTTGGAGACAGTCTGTGCGCAAAGGAAGAGGTCATATGTTTTAGATTTGCCTCGAGTATCTTGACATATGCTGACTGTTCAGCTACCAAACCGATCTTCTTTATCTTCCCGATATATGGCATGATGACATTATCGACATTTGCCAGTACCCACTCTTCAAACTCTCTCTTATCCTTGTCCCGCTGTTGCAGCAGAATTTTCAGAGCAACATTGAGCTCTTCGAGGGTGCTGGTTTTTTCCTCCAGATCGGTTTCTCTTCTTATCAATGCCTCCTCTATCCCTCTGCGCTGCGCAATCTCTTTCATAAGTTGACGGTTTTTCAGCACGAGCTCTTGAGTTCGTTCCGCAACCAGACGTTCCAAATGATCGTTCGCCTCCCTTAAGGCCTCCTCCGTCCTCTTGCGTTCCTTTATATCCCGTGATATCCCCAAAATACCGGTAACCCTGTTCCCGTCATAGATGGTCTTGCTATGAACTTCCACTATATTCTTCCGTCCATCCGCTCTTCTATAGCTCAATTCATAGGGTGCCCCTTCTTCACCTTTCATCACTTTTTTAAAATTATTTTTCGCCAGTTCTCTGTGCTCAGGCACGACAAGATCGAGGAAATGCAGATGACAGAACTTTTCCGCAGAAATTCCCGCTCTCTCAGCTATTACTCTGTTCACGAATGTGAAGTATCCTTTTTCATTGATCCTGTAAACTCCGTCACTGATATGGTCCACAATATGATGGTATAGAAACTCATCCTTTTGAAACGCCTTCTCTCTGTCCCTGCTTCTCATTTTATCGGCATTCATCCTTGCTCTCGGATGATGTTCCTTATCCAGCTCATTTGCAAATTGTCCTTGTGCCTGCGCTTTTTCTTTCATGTCAGGAGCCGCCAATTAGCTAAAGTTCAGAAACACAACGAGGCGCTTTCAATCGCGGCAACACCGGGGCTTCCCAGATGTAGCGTTCTTGAATATCACTGCAGCTGATATGCATCTTGAGGGAAACAGTTTGCACATTTTTGCCGCCGTAAATATCCGTGCAACTGGAGATGGGACAATAACCTCGGGGAATGGGAGACGGTTCTTAAAAAATACAACAAAAAAATATAGTTGACAAGGAAAAAAATGACTTTTAAGGCATTTTATTCAATGGCCCTTCGGCTCGCTTTCCTGTCCTCGGGTCTGCGCATAGGTTCTTTTCCTGTGTCATTCCCTCGACCCGGAGCATTTTTTCAAAGACACGCCCCGTGGGGTCGGGCTTTGAGAAATGTGATTCTGATTGACTGACGCTCAGTATACTTGACAGGGGGACTGCCTTCCCCTATATTGCATGTAGTCGAGATCAAGTTTAACGTTGCGGACAATTCATCAGCCCCTAATCGCCACAGGTAAGCAAATGATTAAGCAGCCGTCTGATTTCTGGAGCATCCCACAGGCCGATGTGCTGGCGGGGCTCGATGCCCGGCAGGAAGGGTTGGAGAGCTCTGAGGCGAAGAGGCGGCTGGTTAATTACGGGGCTAATGTACTCAAGCCGCCTAAGCGATCCGACACTGCTACGCTTCTTTTTTCCCAATTCAAGAGCCCCATTATCCTCACCCTTATTTTTGCGGCCGGATTATCTTTCTTCCTGCAAGATCATGTGGACGGCGCTATTATTCTTTTTATCGTTCTGGTGAGCGGCCTTCTCGGGTTCTGGCAGGAACGAGGCGCCGCTGATGCCGTAGAAAAGCTTCTGTCCATAGTCAGAATCAAGACGACGGTTCTCCGTGACGGCAACCCCATAGACATCCCCATAGAAGATGTCGTCCCGGGAGACATCGTTATCCTTAATGCAGGCGATGCCATACCCGCAGACTGCCTGATTCTCGAATCAAAAGATCTCTTTGTGGATGAGGCAACTCTGACAGGGGAAACGTACCCCGTCGACAAGGAGGCCGGTCAATTGCCGGCGCAAACGTCCTTGAACGGGCGCGTCAACTGCCTCTTTATGGGAACCCACGTCGTCAGCGGCACGGCCCGAGCCGTTGCTGTTTTCACAGGGAAGGAGGCGGAGTTCGGCAAAATATCGGAAAGGCTGAAGCTGAGACCCCAGGAAACCGAATTTGAGCACGGTGTCCGGCAATTCGGGTATTTGTTGCTCGAAGTGACGCTGGCCCTGGTTTTCCTGATCTTTGCCGTCAATGTCTATTTCCACCGGCCAGTGCTGGAATCGTTTCTCTTTTCTCTGGCCCTGGCGGTGGGGCTGACGCCTCAACTGCTGCCCGCCATCATCAGTATCAATCTGGCTCATGGCGCCAAGAAGATGGCACAGCAAAAGGTCATCGTGAAAAGGCTCGCCGCCATAGAGAATTTCGGGAGCATGGATGTGCTCTGCTCCGACAAGACGGGAACCCTGACCGAAGGAACAGTACATCTCCATTCGGCCTTGGATCTCGCAGGTAATTCCAGTGAGCGGGTCTTTTTTCACGCCTACTTGAACGCATTTTTTGAAAAGGGATTCTCAAATCCGATTGATGAAGCGATTCGCTCCTACAAACAGCTGGATGTTTCCGGGTATGAAAAGGCAGACGAGGTGCCTTACGACTTCTTCAGGAAGCGCCTGAGCATCCTGGCCGTAAAGGACGGCATTTCTCTGATGGTCACCAAGGGGCCTCTTCCCAACGTGATTGACATCTGTTCTCTGGCGGAGGCTCCGTCGGGCGATAAGGTGGATATAGCTTCAGTGAAACAGGATATCCAGCAGAAATTTGAGACGCTCAGCAATCAGGGTTTCCGCCTCTTGGGGATTGCTTATCGGGATATGGGGGCAGAGCCTCGCATCGATAAGGATTGCGAGAAGAATATGACATTCCTCGGATTCCTGGTTTTTTTCGACCCGCCAAAAGCGGGCATCGCCGAAACGATCAACCGCCTCAGACAACTCGGCATTTCTCTGAAAATCATTACCGGAGATAACTGTCTCGTCGCTCGTAAGGTCAGCGAGGACGTTGGAATGGCGGATGCAAGAATAGTTACAGGAAGTGAGCTCCATGAAACAAGCAATGATGCTCTTTTATCGAGGGTAACGGAGACAGACATATTCGCGGAGGTAGAGCCTAACCAGAAGGAACGGATTATCCTTGCACTTAGGAAGGCCGGGCATGTTGTGGGATATATGGGAGACGGAATCAATGACGCCTCCGCCCTCCATGCGGCGGATGTCGGCATTTCGGTGGACACCGCGGTGGACGTAGCAAAAGAATCTGCGGATATCGTTCTTATGGAAAAAAATCTGGCCGTTCTTGTGCAGGGCGTGCGTGAAGGAAGAACAACCTTTGCCAACACCTTGAAGTATGTCTTTATGGCCACGAGCGCTAATTTCGGAAATATGTTCAGCATGGCTGGCGCTTCTCTCTTTCTATCCTTTCTTCCCCTACTGCCCAAGCAGATCCTGCTCACTAATCTGATGACCGATTTCCCGGAAATGACGATTGCCACGGACCATGTGGACAGGGAAATGGTGGATCAACCCAGGAGGTGGAATATTGCCTTTATACGGAAATTCATGTTGACCTTCGGCCTTGTCAGTTCCATTTTCGATTACCTCACTTTTGCAGTTCTGCTTCTTATTCTCCACGCTACACCGGAGCAGTTCAGAACGGGGTGGTTCATGGAATCCGTTATTTCTGCGTCCATCATTGTGCTGGTAATCCGCAGCCGCAGGCCTTTCTTCAGGAGTCGGCCGGGAAAGTATCTTTCCATTGCGACGGTCGCCGTCGTCATCGCCGCACTTGTTTTTCCTTTTACTCCCATCGGGAAGCTCTTTGGATTTACATCGCTGCCTCTCTCTTTTCTGATGATGATGGGCGTAATTGTAATCCTCTATATACTAATGGCTGAGATCGCAAAGAAGATATTCTATCAGAGAGTTAATCTTTAAGCGCTTCCATACGGGAAAAATCACATCCTTAGGAGCAGACCAACCGATCAGATTGGCCCGGTTATTATTTCTGCCGGTAAGTTATTAAAGTCTTGACATACTAGAATTTAACACTAAAAATATAATAACAGTTGGGATATTGATGCGACAATAAGAGGGGGTATATATGAAAAAGATTCTCATCTTCACTATAACATTGGCGTTAGGCGGAATGCTGTTTCTTTTCGAAAATGCCGGAAGCGACGATTACAGCGCAGGGCAAACACTATTTAAAAAGAACTGTCAGTTCTGCCACAATCTCAAGGGTGATGATAATTATCCTTCCGCCTATTATCGCCAATTCCGGCCTAAGGATTTCACCGACCCTGATTCCTGGAAAGGACTAGACGGGCAGAAGATCGAACAGGTTATCAAGAAGGGCAAGGGCGTGATGCCGGCTATAAATCTCAAGCCCGAAGACACTAAGGCCATAATTGATTATATGACCCATGTGCTGAAAAATTAGGAAAGGTATCTTCCTTCCTTCGGGACTATCACAATTTCCCTTTTTGTCATTCTGTGCAAAAAGACCCCCTGTTTAGGTACGGAGGCTTGACGCTTGGGGTGCGGCCTGAGGCAATGGTAGGAAGAAGAAGAGAGTAAGCCGAAAGCGGCATCAGCGGTGCTGTGGTTTACTTGCAGAGACAGGATTAGTTTTAGACGATTAGGATAAACATTATTTACTGTTCTATAAAGGAGTGAGCTTATGTGGGAATATACGGAAAAGGTCAAGGAACACTTCCTCAATCCCCGCAACGTTGGAGAAGTTGAAAACCCCGACGGCGTGGCCGAAGTAGGTTCCATAGCCTGCGGAGATGCCCTCAAACTTTCCTTCAAACTGGATGAGAACAAGAGGATCAAGGACATCAAGTTCAAGACCTTCGGTTGCGCAAGCGCGATCGCGACGTCATCCGCATTGACTGAGATGGTCAAAGGGATGACCCTCGAAGAAGCCATGAAGGTGACAAATCAGGATATTGCGGCCTATCTCGGCGGCCTGCCCCAGGAGA
This sequence comes from Syntrophales bacterium, assembly GCA_049512055.1. Taxonomy (GTDB): domain Bacteria; phylum Desulfobacterota; class Syntrophia; order Syntrophales; family UBA2185; genus Fen-1135. Next base: position 32,773 of record JBEKXK010000007.1, read on the forward strand.
AAATGCACTGCTCCGTCATGGGAAAGCAGGCTATGGAGAAGGCTATTGAAAATTACAAGGGCGGCCCACCCACGGAACCGGCGGCGCAGATCATCTGCGAGTGCTTCGGCGTAACGGAACGCGAAATCGAGCAGGCAGTGAGAGAAAACAACCTCTCGACCGTCGAAGAGGTAACGAACTATACCAAAGCCGGCGGCGGCTGTGGGGGATGTCATGACGCGATCAGGGAGATCATCGAGAGGGTGCGGGCCGAAGCCGCGCCCGTCGCCAGGCCGAAGCTCTCCAACATCCAGAAGATCAAGATGATCGAGGAGACCATCGATCGCGAGATCCGGCCGTCCCTGAAGAAGGACGGCGGCGACATCGAACTCGTCGATGTCATCGGCAACCGCGTCCTCGTTGCCACAAGAGGAACCTGTGCAACCTGCAAGGCAGCCGATATCACGCTGAAACATTTCGTCGAATTAAAACTCCGGGATTTCGTATCGCCGGAGCTCGTTATTGAAGAGGTGACTACATGAAGACGATCTATCTCGACAACAATGCGACGACGCAGGTCGCAGAAGAGGTTCTGGACGCCATGCTGCCTTATTTCCGCGACCTTTACGGAAACCCGTCCAGCATGCATTCCTTTGGAGGCCAGGTTGGGCGGAGCATCCGCGAGGCCCGCGAACAAGCCGCAGCCCTGATCGGCGCTCAACCGGAGGAGATCATCTTCACGAGTTGCGGTACGGAAAGCGACAATGCAGCCATCCGGTCGGCCCTGACCGCTCATCCCGACAGGCGCCACGTCTTGACAAGCCGCGTCGAGCATCCCGCAGTCAAGTCCCTGTGCGCCCATCTTTCCAGGCAAGGCTACCGCATCACGGAGCTCCCCGTTGACAAGGACGGCGTCCTCGACATGGCCCAGTATGAAAGGGCCCTTACGCCGGATACGGCAATCGCCAGCCTCATGTGGGCGAACAATGAAACAGGGGTTCTCTTTCCGGTGGAAAAGGCGGCAGAACTTGCAACGGAGAGAGGCATCCTGTTTCACACGGATGCCGTCCAGGCAGTGGGAAAGATTCCCATAAATATGAAGGCGAATGCCATCGATATGCTCTCCATATCCGGCCACAAGCTTCATGCGCCCAAGGGCATCGGCATCCTTTATGTCCGCAAAGGAACAAGGTTCTCGCCTTTCCTCATAGGCGGGCATCAGGAAAAGGAACGCCGGGGCGGCACGGAAAACACGCCCAGCATTATCGGATTGGGGAAGGCCTGCGAATTGGCGGCCCGTAATATGGACACAGAAAACAGGATGGTTCTGCGCCTGCGGGACAAACTGGAGGCCGAGATTCTCTCCCGCATCCCCAACAGCCGGGTGAATGGAACCGGCCCTTACAGGCTTCCCAACACGACAAATATCAGTTTTGAGTTCGTCGAGGGCGAGGCCATCCTCCTCCTCATGGACGATTATGGAATATGCGCATCGTCCGGTTCCGCCTGCACATCCGGGTCATTGCAGCCCTCCCATGTCCTCCGTGCCATGGGTGTTCCCTTCACCATGGCCCACGGCTCCATCAGGTTCAGCCTCTCAATCTACAACACCGAAGAGGAAATAGACTTCGTCATAGAAAAGCTGCCGTCCATAATTGAAAGGTTGCGCAGCATGTCGCCCTACTGGAATGTGGGCGACCAGGTATGCTCTGTCCAGTAAAGGAGGAAAAATCACCGTGGATGATGATAAGGCTAAGACAGATCAATGCAAAACGGATATTGTGATAGCCCGGAAATTTCGCGACGAAATACCGGCCATTGTTGAAGAGCTTGCTTCGTCCTGCGCCCGCCACGATTGCTTTGACCATGTGGGGCCGGAACCCATTCCCTCGCGGGAGGCCATCATCGACACCGTACATATGGCGTGTCGCATTATCTATCCCGGTTACTTTATCCGTACCCGCGTGGATGAGGTCAATGTGGGATACTATTTCGGTCAGGAATTGACCGCTCTTTTTGAAGCCCTCTCCGAACAAATAATGCTGGCCATAAGGCATGACTGCATCCGGCACAATCAGATCTGCACAAACTGCGAAGAGCGCGGCCAGCAGGCCGCTGTCGCTTTTCTCCGCGGCATGCCTAAATTGCGCATCTTCCTTGCTACGGACGTTAAAGCGGCCTATGAAGGAGATCCCGCCGCGAAGAGTTTCGATGAAATCATCTTCAGTTATCCGGGGCTTTTCGCGATCACAGTGTATCGCATCGCACATCAGCTGCACGGAAGCGGCATTCCCCTTATCCCGCGCATCATGACGGAATACGCCCATAGCAGAACCGGGATAGATATCCATCCGGGCGCCGACATTGGAGAGAGTTTTTTCATTGATCACGGCACGGGTGTGGTAATCGGAGAGACGACCACGATCGGCAAGCGTGTGAGAATCTATCAGGGTGTAACCCTGGGCGCCCTGTCGCTCGGCCGCGAAGAACTGGAGAGTCTCCGAAACAAGAAGCGCCATCCAACCATTGAGGATGATGCTATCATCTATTCAAATGCCACCGTGCTGGGCGGGAAGACCGTCATCGGAGCCCGTTCGGTGATCGGCGGGAACGTCTGGATTACCGACTCGGTGCCGTCTGATACGGAGGTATTTCTGAAAAAGCAGGAGCTCGTGCTGAGGGAGAAAATTGTAAAATAAAACAGTTACTTAACCTCATTTTGCCATTGTGGCTCCTCTATATCTTCCAAACCCTTAGGTAGCTTATACCTACCATTAATCTTCCATTTAATCCTCATTGCTTAGCGCTGCCAATCGCATTAGTGTCAACTTAATAAATGGGCCTTCCGTGCCACAAAAGCGAGTGATCCATCCTGAAGAGGAGGGGATAGCACTTTATTAATATAAAGCAACTTCGGCATTGTCTTTTCGAGACCGACATGGAAGTCAGTTGGAGGCAATAGATGAAAATTCAGGAGATTCGAGGATTAGCGAAGGCATGGAATATTGATACGAGGGTCGGCCGCTCGAAGATAGGTATCATCCGGGATATTCAGGCAGCAGAAGGCTATTCACCCTGTTTTCGCACGAAGGATGCGTGCAGTGAGGATTGTCTATGGAAAGACGACTGCATAAATCCCAGATGAATATGCCTGCCGGCTATAAAATGGATAAATCGCCGGGATTCTACGCAAAGAACCGGCCCCGCCGGCGTCACGGGAAACATCCTGTGAAGGGGATCAAGAACGTAAAGCGCTTTGAGATCCTGAAGAAGGCGGGAAAAACGGCAGTGCTCCTTGTCGCTCCGGAGACGGGCAGGCTGCCGGAAGATATGGGAAGCCTTGCGAGATACATATCCGGCAAGTCAGGGGGCCTGGGAGAGGTGGTTTCTGCGCTCTCCGAGGGGCTCAGGGCGCGGGGGATCAAATGCCACCTGGCGACGCTTAATCTAAAAAAACGCTTTCAAGAGGAGAGCGGTATGGATGAACACGCATGGCGTCAGATCAGATATAAGGTAGACCCTGACAAGATCCACCTGGTCAGCTCATCCATCTATGCGAACCTCCCCAGCGCATATGCGGGGAATCCACTTGCCAACGCCGCTGAATTTCAGAAGGAACTGGTCAACAACACCATCAAGACCGTGCGGGCCAGAAGCGGGGGAATGCTCATAGTACACAGCCACGACTGGATGGCAGGCGGTGTTGTTACGGCCTACGCGAAATCGAGGGACTGTCCCGTATTGCATACTGTGCACAACGTCCATACAGGCCACATCCCTTTAGATATGCTTTTCGGCGTTGATATCGACGGCCTCACATGGAATATCTACTTCTCGAAAGAAAACGGAAAGACATGCGTCGACTCCCAAGCTACAGCCATTAAGAGCGCCACACTTGTCAATTTTGTGGGGGAAAAGTTTCTCAGAGAGATCATCGAAGACTATTTTCTGGACAGGTCATTCATCCCCCCGAGCGTGAGGCAGGAAGTCAAGGAGAAGTACAATCACGGTGCCGCATTCTCCATCATGAATGCGCCGTCCCCGAGGATGTATCCGGAGAGGTGCGAATACCTTGCCAGGAAGTACGACCATGACGACGATGTCCTCGCGGCGAAAAGGGAAAACCTGGTGGAATTTCAGAAGCGGACGGGACTCGTGGTGAATCCGGATGCGATTCTTCTCTACTGGCCGTCGAGGCTGGACGAAACGCAGAAAGGATGTGAGCTTCTCGAGGACATTGCCCTTAGGTTTGTCATAGAAAACGGGGACGTCCAGATTGCCGTTGTCGGCAACGGCGTTGAGGGCGATCGGACCCACGAGGAGATTATGGGAAGGATCGCCTGCGCCTCCGGCGGGAAGATAACGTACCAGCGCTTCAGCGAACCCCTCTCCATGCTCGGTTATGCCGCGGCAAGCGACGTCTTCGGCGCATCGCTCTATGAGCCTTGCGGTCAGATAGATCAGATTGGCAATCTCTTCGGCGCCACGGCGACGAATCGTGACACCGGCGGCTATAGTGACAAGATAGAGGAGTTGCAATTGAGGTGTGACGGCGCTTCTTGTGACACCGGAAACGGCTTCCTCTTCCGTAATTACGACCCCGGCGGGTTATGGCACGGACTGTCCAGAAGCGTGCAGTTTCATAGGAAACCCCCGGAGGTAAGAGAGCGGCAGATAAAGAGGATCATGAAGGAAGCAAGGAAGAGATACAGTTTAGACACTATGGTTGATGAGTACGTGAAGGTTTACGAGAGGCTTAATGGCAGGCCTCTAAACTGAACACATATCAAGAGGACAGGACGATGAGAAAAGCATTAAAGATACTGCTTGTTGAGGATAATAGGGCAGACGCCGTATTGATTGAAGAAATGATCCATGAGGCTGACGCAAACGAATCGAAAGATGTCAATTACGAATTGATCCACAAAGAACTGCTTCGAGACGCCTTAAAATATTTGGCCGAAAATACGGTTGATGTAATTCTCCTGGATTTGTCCCTCCCTGACAGCAAAGGTCTTGAGACGGTAAAAAAAATGGACGAGAGGGAAAAGAATGCACCCATAATCGTCCTCACAGGTCTCGATGATGACGAGATCGCCATACAGGCTTTGCAACACAGCGTTCAGGACTATCTAAATAAGAACAGGACAGACAGCACTTTGCTTCATCGTTCCATAAAATATTCCATGGAACGCTTCAACAATATAAGAGAGAAGGAAAGACTGATAAAGGAACTGAAAGAGGCGCTCGATAATATAAAAACATTGCGAGGGCTGCTGCCTATCTGCGCCAGCTGCAAGAATATACGCAATGATGATGGATACTGGATACAGGTTGAATCCTATCTGAAGAGCCATTCTGATCTCAATTTTACGCACAGCATCTGTCCCGATTGCGTGAAAAAGCTCTACCCTGAATTTACCCGGAACAAGAAAGTGGAGGGAGAAAAACGCCGGCATCCGAGAAGGAAGGTCTCTTTCCCCGCTTTGGTGAGCGGATGCGGATTGGAGGATAAGGCGCTATTGCAGATCGCATTGGTCGTAGACATTTCTATGTGCGGATTACAGATATTGGTCCCGGGCACCTATGAATTCAAGAAGCAGGAAGACGGCGAAGCTTCCAGGATGACCATCACCTTCGCACTGCCGGAAAGTAAGAAACCCGTTACCATAGACTGCGTGCCCCAACGTGTGTTTCAGTCTGATGAAGAAACCAAGATCGGGGCTTCCTTGGTCGACACCGATGTGGAGATGTATCAAACCCTTCAGAACTACCTGATGAGCTCAGTATCGGCATAGATTTTATCGCTTGACATATCCTCTGCCCCTGTATTCTCCGGAATAGGATCTCACGCGCGGGTTCTATGGCAATGTTCAAAGACCGGATCATCGACGTTACCACGGGAAATATCTGGACCGGCATCTGGAAACTTTCCTGGCCCATGCTTGTCATGATGATCTTCGGTTTCCTGGTCGGCTTTACCGACATTTACGTTGCCGGTCTTATCGGCCCCAATGTTCAGGCGGCAGTCGGTTTCATCACTCAGATCTATTTCCTCGTCATTATTATCGCAAATGCCATTAGCATAGGCTCGTTGGCCGTCATTTCCCGGGCCATCGGCGCCGGAGATGAGGAGCGGGCCATTGATGCTGCAAAGCAGTCGCTCCTCCTCGGACTCTTGATTTCCGTCGCCTTCACTGCGGTTTGTTTTATATTTTATCGCGGCATTATTTCGGGAGCCGGCTTCCCGCAGGAGATCACGGACATTGCCGAAAATTTCTTGAAGATTTTCGCCTTCGCCCTCGGACCCAATTACCTCCTCATCATTTCGAATACCATCTTCCGCGCCGGTGCGGAAGTGAAGAAGCCACTCATAACAATGTTCGTCATCAGCGTGGTAAATATTGCCCTGGACTTTTTCCTCGTTTTCGGCATTCCCCCTTTTCCGAAGCTTGGTTATGCGGGAATCGCTTTTTCCACGGCCATTTCGACGCTGTTGGGAACCTTGATGAACCTGGTCTTCCTGGGGATGAGCGAGAGGTGGCGCCCTGTTTATTCCCATTTCGGGGCCGTATCTTTCGAAACGATCAAGACCATTTTCAACATCGGATGGCCGGCAGGATTTCTCCAGGTCGCCTGGAATATAGCGAGCATACTTCTTTTTAACGTTCTGGCAAGATTGAAAGAGGCAAGCATCACCGCCCTCGCGTCTATTGCCAACGGACTCCGGATTGAGGCGATCATTTTCCTCCCTGCCTTCGCCTTCAATATGGCTGCATCGGTCATCGTCGGCCAGAACCTGGGCGCCGGCGACCCGGAAAGGGCAGAGAAGATGGGCTGGAAGCTTGCCGGTTTGGGCATAGCGGTTACCAGCATCATGGCCGTTGTCATTTTTATCTGGGCGGAGGGCTTCGCATCCACCCTGACTTCGGAACCGGCCGTTCTTGCCGAAACGGCGCGTTATCTCAGATTCAATATGGTTTCCGAGCCCTTCCTTGCTTTAAGTACGGTGATGGGAGGCGGCCTTCAGGGCGCGGGCGACACAAGGGGGACCATGTGGGTCATCATCATTTCCATGTGGTTTATCCGGCTCCCCCTTGCCGTATTCCTGTCGCTGTTTATGGGATTCGGGGCTCCCGGCGTCTGGTCCGCCATGGTAATCTCCATGGCTTGCCAGGGGATTATGATGGCCTGGTGGTTTCACCGGGGGAGATGGAAGAGTCTGGAATTGAAATAAACGAGAAATCCGGAATGACGGACTCCGTCATTCTATAACCACCGAAAGGAGACAGAGATAAATGCTGCACCTTTACAATTCAATGGGAAAGCGATTGCAGGTTTTTCGCCCCTTTAACCGGGGAGTCGTGAATATATTTACCTGCGGCCCTTCCGTCTACCAGCGGGCGCATATCGGCAATTTCAGGACCTTCATATTCGAAGATGTCCTGGTCAAATATCTGGAATATTCCGACTACAACGTGAGGCGAGGTATGAACTTCACCGATATCGAAGATAAGGCTGTTCTCGAAGCGGAAAAAAGGCATACGACGGTAAAGCGCCTGACAGAAGAAAATATCAAATCCTTTCTCAATGAAATGTCCCTCCTCAAAATCAAAAAACCGGATTATCTTCCCCGCGCTTCCCGTTCCGTCGGTGAGGCTGCAAAAATCATCAAGGACCTCGTCGCGTGCGGCGCGGCATACTGGCACGGGAGTGATGTGTATTTTGATCCGTTGAAATTTAATGGATTCGGAAAAATTTACGGCCTCGATATGTCGCGGTGGCCGAAGACGAAGAGGCGCTTCAGTAAAGATACCTATCCGGGTATGCGCTGGAATCTCGGCGATTTTATTCTCTGGCACGGCCGCAAGGAAGGAGAAAGGGACTACTGGAAGACATCGATAGGAGAAGGCAGGCCCGCATGGAACATTCAGGACGCAAGTATGGTGAACCGGTATTTCCATGAGACCCTCTCCATCTACTGCGGAGGAATCGACAACCTGATCCGCCATCACGACTACACACGCGCCATCCTCGAGTGCGTGCGGCCTTATGCCATGGCGCGATACTGGCTCCACTGCCAGCATCTCTTTGTACAGGGACATAAAATGTCCAAGAGCAAGGGAAATATCTACTACACCGATACATTACTCGCAGACGGATACAGTCCTGCGGAAATCAGGTTTTTCCTCATATCGAACCACTATCGGAAGAGGATCAACTATACGGAGAAGAATATGCGCCGCGCCAAAGAAAAGCTTCTTGCATTAAGACGCCTGGCGCAGGGTATCGCGGCAAGGGCATCCGGCAAGCACCCCGGGAGTTCTCGGGCGGGCGCCCGTCTTAAGCATGCCTTTGTCCGGCACATGGACAATGACTTGCGTGTCGGAGAAGCCATCGATGCCGTGCAGTCTCTTCTATCGGTGATCAAACCGGAGGCCTCGAAACCCGGCGAGGCCGCGGATATCCTCTCCACACTCAAGGAAATGGACAAGGTGCTGAACGTTTTGTTTTAGAAAAAGAATTCCGAAGCTGAGAGTGTTGCCGGCAGTTTCAGGATCCAAAGGGTCAATCAAAAAATGCAAAAGGAGGATGTCATGAAAAATCTATTCGGAATGCTCACTGTCTTTGCATTGATTCTGGGCATGGCGGGTATCGCCCAGGCGGATCCAAGGATCGTGGGAAAGGATGTGGCCTACAGCGCCGAGGGTGTCGTGATGAAAGGCTACCTGGCCTATGATGAAAATATGAAGGGCAAACGCCCGGGGGTGCTGGTGGTCCATGAGTGGTGGGGCCTCAATGACTATGCCCGCAAACGGGCGCGCATGCTCGCAGAGCTGGGATATACCGCCCTCGCCGTGGACATGTACGGCGAAGGCAAGGTCGCACAGCACCCGGATGATGCGGGAAAATTCTCTTCCGCGCTCATGAAGAATTTCGACGTCGGGAAGGCGCGGTTCATGGCAGCGATGGATTTCCTTAAAGGGCAACCCACCGTCGACGCCACGCGGATCGCAGCCATCGGCTATTGCTTCGGCGGCGGGATTGTGCTCAATATGGCGCGGCAGGGGGTGGATCTTGCTGGCGTGGCAAGTTTTCATGGAAGCTTGACGGCCGTGAAGCCTGCCCACCCCGGCTCAGTCAGGGCAAAGATACTGGTCCTTCACGGAGCGGATGACAAGTTCATCACGAAAGAGCAGATACTCGCTTTCAAAAACGAGATGAAAACAGCGGGCGCTGATTTCAAGTTTGTTTCCTACCCGGGTGCAGTTCATAGTTTCACCAATCCGGAGGCTGATGAATTAGGGAAGAAGTATAATATCCCCATCGCATACAACCGCGATGCGGACAGAAAATCCTGGGAGGAACTGAAGAAATTCCTGCACGGAATTTTCAGAAAATAGCAACAGACATCTATCTTCTCATGCCGCCGCCGGCGGACGGATGCATAGTCTCTCCCTCGTGAGCGGGCGGGCCGAATACCCTCCCTTCACTCGGTGGCGGACCGGGCATTCTACCTTCCGGTGTGGGTGCATGAAACTGCTCTCCTTCATATACGTGAGGAACCGGCGCCCCTCCTTCAAGGGGAGCGGGGCTCATCATTCGGCGCTCGCCTGCGGGAGAGCTCACTGCCGCGCCACCTGCAGGAGGGCTCGCAGGCTGGGCGCCGGTTGGCGCGCCTGTCATACTGCTGCCGCGTAGGGTAGGGCTAACCATTCTTGCACCAGGCGACATATGTTCACGGGGAGCGTGAAAAATTCTTGTTTCACTGTGAGGAACACCCGTTGAGATAAAACCTTTCTTATTGCGTACGCCGATCCCGGCAAAAGTTCTCCCGTTGAATCTCGCCTCCGGATCGATCCGGAAGACACGGTGTTTCCTCACGTCGTTGAAGTGATTTGAAACGAAAACCACTCTATTGTTTACGACAATGATGCTATGGAAATCATGGAGGACGAAGAATCCCGGAAACCAGAAACCGGAGCACCAGAACGGGTAAGGAATCCAGGCGTAAAGATAGTAGAAATCGGGCGGCGGATAGTAGTATGTGACCACAGGAGGCCCTTGATCATAATAGTAACTGTTTATATCCTGAGGATTCGGATAATTCTGGGAACCCGAAGATTCCGCTCCGTATGCACCGCCGCCGGCATAGGGACTGATCGGCAGACCGGATGCAGCGGCAACATCGTAGAGCCTCTTTATGGCCTCATCCTTGCCCACAGATAGCTTATTGGCATCTGCGGCATCGCCCACCGCTTTTTGCAACTCGCCCACGATATCGGGCGTCATGGGATAATCGGCGATCCAACCGTTCCGCGGCGTGATGCCCGCTCCTCCGAGCAGGCTTTCCGCTTCAACCTCGTCTGCTGTCGCACTTATGCCCAAGGCGGAGGCAAGCCTGACTGCAAACTCGCCTTCACGGACCAGTTGCTGCTCTATCGGAGGCGGACCCCCTGATTGGGCGCGTGTCACTGCCGGAAGCAGAAGCAGAAAAATACCGGCCATGAACAATATAACATCTCTTGGAGATAGCATTTTCATATGGCAGTCCTCCTTTCTATTCCCATACCTCTTCGACAAACGATATTATATATTATTGCCGGATACTCTATAGGCAGGATCACTGATTATGGACTGCGAAATGTCTTATTGCGGAACGAGAAAAAGGATGAGGCGGATAAAAGGGAGACGAAACGAAGATGAAGGAACGTAGTGCAAACCTTCAGGTCTGCTGTATTAGCAGGACTAAAGTCCTGCACTGCGACCGTTTGCGGCGCATGGGATTGCTTCTCTTCGCCCGCAATGAGAATGCCGACAAAGCTCAGAACGGCAGTTTATTGAGCAGGACCCAGTAGAATCCTATGTCGGCAACGGCCTGTGCAAAGTTGTCAAATTCGACGGGCTTCACGATATAACTGTTTACCCCGAGTTCGTAACTGTCGACCCGGTCCTTCTGTTCATTCGAAGAAGTGAGAACGACGACGGGCAGTGTCTTTGTCCGCTCGTCTGACCTGATTCTGCGCAAGACCTCAATGCCGTCGATTTTCGGAAGCTTCAGGTCAAGGAGAATCACCTTTGGACGGACGCAGATATCCCTGTCCGCAAACTGCCCCGTGCAAAAAATGTAATCCAGCGCTTCTTCACCGTCCCGCAATACCTTAACCCGGTTTGCAAGTTTATGCACCCTGAGGGCATCGAGGGTCAGCTCCACATCGTCAGGGTTATCCTCTATGAGTAAAACATCGATAATACCTTCAAGCAATATTTTTCTCCTTTCCGGCAACGGTAAAATTAAATGTCGCCCCCCCGTTCACTTTGCCGTCGGCCCAAACGCGGCCACCATGGCGGTGAATAATGCGCTGGACGATGGCAAGCCCGACACCTGTTCCCTCAAACTCGTCCGGACGATGCAGCCGCTCGAAGACGCCGAAGAGCTTGTCAGAATATCTCATGTCGAAGCCCGCGCCGTTATCCTTCACGTAATAGGTTATTTCACTCCCCTCTTTGCGACTGCCTGTTTCAATCACAGCCGGTTTTCTGTCTCTTGTAAACTTGACGGCATTGGAAAGAAGATTGACAACGACCTGCCTTATGAGTGAAGCGTCGCCAAAGAGAGGTATCATATTGACGATTCTGAAGTCAAGCTCCCGGTTCGGGTTTGATTCTTTGATCTCTCTCCATACATCGCGTGCCATTGCTTCCATATTTACCCGGGACATGTGCATTTCCTTGCGGCTCAATCTCGAAAAAGAAAGAAGATCATCAATCAACTGGCCCATCTGCTGAGCGTTCCTGCTTATGGCATGAAGCTTTCTCACGCCATCCTCTTCCAGCTTGTCTCCAAAGTCCCGGATGAGTCTCATGGAAAAGCCGTCGATGGCCCGAAGGGGCGCCCTGAGATCGTGGGAGACCGAGTAGCTGAAGCCTTCAAGTTCTTTGTTGGCCGCTTCCAACTGAACCGTGCGTTCCTTGAGTTCCAGCTCTGCCGTCCTGCGCTCGGTGATGTCCAGTCCGTATATGCGGATGCGCTTCACCTCCCTTACAAAACTTATCGTTTGCAGGTACCATCTCCCATCAGCGGTCACTTCCCGCACGTTGGCTTCCTTTCCTCCCTCACGGCAGGTGCGGACCAGCGCCTCCCAATCCGCGAGCCACGGATGCGCAAGCCCGTGCTCACGGATATCGGGAAACAATCGATCAGCCGCAGGATTCACGAACTGGACATTTCCCGCCATATCCGTTTCGACTATAGGATTCGGGTTGAGCCTGGGAAACGTTGCGAGACGCTCCGTTTCCGCTTCCGTTTGCTTGCGCCCGGTAATATCCCTGACGAGGCCGACCATAGAAACAACTTCATTCCGTTCGTTCAGCCTGGGCATTCCCTGCGCCCAGATCCAGCGGATGGCCCCATCGGTCCTGCGGATGCGGCACTCAAAATTCCATTCCGTGCCTATGGATGTCGCATGCCCGAACTTCTCGTCAACTTCCTTACGGTCGAGAGGGAGCACGTGTGCGAGGAACATCTGATAGGTCCACTCAGGAAGAATTTTATCGTAGCCGAAGACCTGGTCGTGGCGGAGCGACCGCCAGGCCTTTCCTGTTTTCGTGTCAAGTCCCCATATGCCAAGCTCTCCCGCTTCGAGCGCATGCGTCAGGCGTTCTTCGCTTTCCCTGAGCTCCGCCGTTCTTTCCTCAACCCGGTGCTCCAATTCATCGTATGATTTCCGTAATGCATTCTGTGCGGCTCTGAGCGCTGTTATGTCCCGGGCTGCCGCGAAAACTCCCTGTATTTCTCCCTTATCGTTCTTATAGGTTGCGGCATTGTAGAGAACCTCTGTTATCCGGCCCGACGTATGGCGGATCGCGAGGGGATAGTCTTTAACAAAACCCTGGGAGAAAACCCTGCTGTAGCCCTCCCGCGCCTTGCCCGGTTCGGTGAAATAGTCGGAAAAATCGCTGCCGATGAGTTTCTCACGAGGGACGCCGGTAACATCCTCCGTGGCCTTGTTCACATCCATCACCCTGCCTGCGGCACTGATCGTGACCAGCGGGTCCAAGCTTACCTCGATGAGACTCCGTGTATAAAGGTTGGCGATGCGGAGCGCCTCCCGAGCCTTTTCCTTTTCCTCTATCTCCCCACGAAGACTCGCATCGACATCCTTTAGTCTCCCTGCCATTTCGTTGAATGAAAGGGACAATGACGCAATCTCATCCCGGCCTCTTACGGGCACCCTGTATTCGAGGTCGCCTCGGGCAATTATCTCCGTTCCGGCCTTGAGAGTGTTAATAGACGCCGTAATATTCCGGCTTAAGAAGAAGGATATGGCGCCTATAATCACTATCATGATGACAAGCGTAATAGTGATAAACCAGACAGACCATGTCAGCGCTTTTTGAATTGTAACTTCGCTCTCCCGGGCGAGCAAGTATGAGTCACTGGCCATGATCTGGGACCTGGCCATGAGCTGCGTCACATTCCTTTCGTCATTTTCATCGAGTAGCGCCCGCAGGGAGACGGAGGCATGTTTCTTCTTCTCGCTGTTTTCAACGAGCTGTTTGAAGAACAGGGCCGTGTCCTCGTGGCTCTTCATGATCCTCTGCACGATCACAATCACTTCTTTTCTCTTGAACTTTGCGCTTTTCATGAGATCATCAAGCGAGGTATGCTTCATTTCCCATTGCCGCCGGGCGCGTTCACCAGGTTTCATCAGATAATCGTATGTGATGGCGTTCATGTCGGAGACGCCGATGACGATCCGGTCGGCGAAATCCGCTCTCCTGACAGAATCAGCTATTTCATTTCTCGCGATGTTGAGGACGAGTGCTATGACAAGCAAAGAAGTTACTAGCAGGAGAACATTGATCAAGAGTTTTGTTCTTATAGACATGATACCCTCAATGAATGATTCTGACTGCCTCCGGTTTTATCCTTTCGAGGCTTTGTAAATGGATGAGATTAAGGTAATTCGGCATATCCTTTCTTTCCGTGAGTCGGCGGCGCATGGCCCACTTTGCTTCGTCCTCCATCAGGGTCACGAGATTCTGGTCGAGCCTTACCCGGAAGTCACTCCGTTCCCATACTGATTGCATTAAGGCAGGATCGTAGCCCCGTCGCGAAGCAATGATGTTTTGAGCATCCGCAGTGTGCTCCGAGCCATATTTTTCCGCCTCCAATAGGGCCTTGAGGAGGCGTTCAACCGCAATCGGCCGTTCTTTGATGAATTCCTCTTTGGCCATCAGCACGAATTGATAGCTCTGACCGCTTTGTCCGGGCCAGGTTACTGCATTCGGGCCGAGACTTTTTCTAATTTCTCCCTCATAAGGCTCCCATGCATAAACAGCGTCCACAGCGCCGGAGGAGATGGCAGCCGGGATTTCAGAAGGCTTCAGGTCCACGAGCCTGACACTTCCTGGGGCGATGCCATGCATGGAAAGGAACGTTTCCATGAAGAAATCCAGAACGGTACCGCGCGTGAGTCCGATCCGCCTGCCTTTCAGATGGGCTGGTTCAGTGATCCCGCGGTCTTTCCTTGCGATGACTTCAAACGTGTCTCCACGGAAGATAGATCCAAATATCCTGAGATCATTCCGCATGAAACTCCTGGTGACAAATATAAAGTCCGCTACCGCTGCTACATCAAGCCTGTTTTTCAGAAGATCATCCGACGCCTTTACGCCATCGGGGAAATCTATGACCGTCACATCGAGTCCATGGTCCTTGAACATACCAAGCGCGTCGGCGATGTACACAAGAGATGAGCTTTCTACAGCCACCACACCCAGGGTGATCTTTTCGGCTATCCCGGCATATTTTCCCCCGCTTCCTTTCTGGCAGCAGAGGAAAAAAATGGCTATCCCGGCTATCGATATCAGCATCAGGACTGCTTTTATTCGTCTCGATTCAGGCATGTCTTGTCCTATTGTTAATGAATTAATCCGACGGCATCCGGCTTTATCTTCTTCAGGAGCCGCCAATCGAGATACTTGAGGTAATTAGGTATGTCCGGGCGAGGCCTAATCTTAATTTCTCCGGGGCCGGACGTAGCAGATATGGCCGCAAAAGAAACAGCGCAAGCAGGCAAATGACGATACTCATCGATAGAGCAAGCCAGGCTATTTTCTTCATCTTTCATGTTCTCCCGATAAACTGTATGGACGAGCCTAAGACAGCGAAAAGTTACAAATGGCGGGTATCATATTTGCTCTCTTCCAGTCAAGCCCCGATCTGCCGAGATGTATTGCGAAGATGCGTAAGCAGGCAGCGTCCTACTTTTCCGCCGGCCCGTGAATCTTCTTCAATATCGATATGACCTCTCTATCCTCCATATCGGGAAAGCTCTGGTAGAAAGAGGCGACGGCAAAGGAGTAGCCCCGGTCGATATGGAGGCATATGATGGAATCGACTTCGTGACTCACCAATGTGTAAGCATTGTCATGGGCGACGGGCACTGCGCAGGTGATTTTCAGGGCATGGTTTTCCCTTGCAAAACTTATAGCGCCAAGCATAGTGAAGCCCGTGGCAAGCCCGTCGTCAACGATGATAACAGTGCGCCCTTTGAGATTGGGGAATGGTCTTGACCCGCGGTATAGTCTGTCTCTCCGCAGCACTTCCTCGTATACCTCGTCCACAATTCCCTCGATCTCATTTTTTGAAACGTAGCCGGCATTAATCAACCGTTTATTCAGCATGACATTCCTGTTCAGGGTGACGGCGCCGAATCCCATCTGGTCATTCTGTGGTATGGGAAGCTTGCGGAGCGTTATCGGCTCCAAAGGACATTTCAACTTGAGGGCTATGGGATAGCCTATCGAGATCCCGCCTCTCGGTATGCCAAGGACAATGGGATTCTTATCGTCTTTGCCGAGATGAATTTTTTCCGCAAGTTTTTCCCCCGCATCGAGTCTGTTCTTAAATGGAACCATGGCAGATACCCCCGAAGTCTCCCAGCTTCACGCGCTATATTAATATAACAAGAAAATAACCTTTTTGATCGTCACTCCCGCGCAGGCGGGAGTCCAGTGATAGCTTTCCGGTTTACCCGTCAGCTTTGTCAAAGGTTTTCACCTTCCCGTACTCGCCGTCGAAACCAGGCTTGATGTTGACATCTCCTTTCCGCATGCGTGAGATGGCCTCCGCGATACGGGGCGAATCGGCGTGCACTATATCTTTCGGCGGCATCGTTATGAGGATGCTCAATTCGTTGCCCAGTTCCTTGAGCAATCTCATATATTCGTTATCAACCGCTTTCGTCTTTACGCCCCGATTGAATACTTCTGCGATAATCTCCCGGAGGGGAATTACAGAATAAAAAGGCGGCGCGCCTTTAGGCTCGAAGCCGATCTTCCTGTCCGCGAGCTTTTCAATTCTATGCAATACGCCCATCGTCAATCTCTTGCCGCATACAGGACATGCGTAGCCATTTTGTATCGTTTCTTCCGGATTCATGCTGACGGCACAGGAGCGGTGGCCGTCGTAGTAATATTTCCCCTCTTGCGGGAAGAATTCGATCGTGCCCGCAAAGCCCTTCCTTAATTTTATGGCATCCGTGATCGCCGCATATGAGACTTCACAGTCAAATATGTTTGCCTCACGGCCGATGGTATTGGGAGAATGCGCATCCGAATTGGATATTAAGGTTACCTTTGCAAGGGATGAAAGCCGCCAATTCATGGCCGGGTCGGAGGACAGTCCTGTTTCAATCGCATGAATATGCGGCGTTAATTCTTCAAAGCATTCCTCAAGGGATGCAAATCCGGATACTGCGCCGAATACGGAGAAATGCGGCGTCCACGCGTGCGCAGGGACAAGCATGGCCTCTTCACATGAATCCAATACCATTTTCAGGAGATCCTTTGCATCCAGTTTCAGGACGGGCCTCCCATCCGAGGCAAGGCTCCCAATTTTTGCCAGCACCCTGCTTAATTTTGCGGCATCGGAAAAGTCACGGACAAATACGATGGCGTGGATTTTCCTGGTCCTCTCTTCCTTTCTGTAGACACAGCTTATCTCTGCTGACGGCAAGAAGAATACGGGGGCTTTGCAGGAGTCCGGGACGTCGTGAGATTGAAACTTTTCTTTCAGGCGGTAGAGTCCATTATCCGCTCTTTCCAGCTTCTTTCCTAATTCCGCCAGCCATAGAGGGTGCGTGAAATCCCCCGTGCCGATGACCGTGATACCTTTCAGCTTCGCCCATTTCCAGATAATTTCGGGGGATAGGTCTTTGCTCGTTGCTATGGAATATTTTGAATGGATATGAAGGTCTGCAAGGAAACGCATGGGGACCTATTTCTTGGGGCCCATGTGTTTGAGAAACCAGTTTGCGGCGAGTCTGGCCACCTCATCGAGGGCGCCAGACTCCTCAAAGAGATGGGTCGCTCCCGGTATGACAACCATGTCTTTTTTACACTTGAGATTCTCAAAGGCCTCCCTGTTCATCGCAATGACAGGCCTGTCATTGCCTCCGACGATGAGCAAGGTCGGCGCCTTGACCTTATCAAGATAATCCATGGCAAGGTCGGGACGCCCTCCCCTTGACACCAGCGCGGCAACGCCTTTGGGCTCCTTGGCCGCGGCCTCAAGAGCGGCTGCCGCACCGGTGCTTGCTCCGAAGTAGCCGAGCTTCAGTACCTGCATTACGCTCTCAGTTTGCATCCACCTCACACCCGTAAGAAGGCGCTCGGCAAGAAGAGAGATGTCAAAAACCTTTCTGCGGTCCAGCTCTTCAGAGACATCGAGCAGATCAAAAAGAAGCGTCGCGAAACCGGCTTCCTGCAATACCCCGGCGACGAATGCATTGCGCGGGCTGAGACGGCCGCTCCCGCTTCCATGGGCGAAGACAATTACGCCGGCCGGTTTGGGGGGAAGACTGAAAATCCCCGCCAGTTCCAGATTGCCTGCCGGGATGAACACTTCTTTTTCACGCATCTTGGCCACGATAACAGTCCTACTCGCCTTTCCATGCAGGTCAGACGCCAATCTGTATAAGAAGGTCGCACCTTTTGTTCAGCCGTTTCCGATTTACTTGAAAAGGCACTTCTTACCTTTTTCGTTGATGAAATACGTCTTTGACCCGTCATAGAAGATCACGGATATCTGCCTGTGCTGCCCGTGCTTCTTGAGCAACTTATGAAATTCCTTCTTTTCCTGCTCTGACTGCCATTGCACCGGCCCGTATATTCCCCGCGACTCTGCGGGCAAATGAATGATGGCCTGACAGAAAAGAGCGACAATAAAAAATATCAATACAAATCTCATGGCTGGTCCTCCGCAAAGAGAGCGCCGCACTTCGTAATCCCCAAACCGGCCGCGTTTATTGTAGGCCCCCGGTTCCGAAGAGAATCTCCGATCAATGTGTCTGGCGGAGGGTGAAGAGGCAACACCCTCCGCCACAGGAGAGAAGAACAACACGAGCTGGCGATAGAGGATTGTTCTTTCCGCGTGCACCTCAATATCCGACTGGCCCTCACGAGCCGCACGCACGCCCTGCGGCATGCCGGTCATGTCAAGAGATTGAAGTCTTCTTCAGTCGTGCCCATGTTTAATAATAAAATATCTTGAGGTCAGCACTTATAAGCATAAAAGTGATTGTAGCAGAACGACTCCGGATCACTTTGCTTTAATTCCGCATCCGACAGACACTGCCCTATCATCCTTTTCGAAACTTCTTCATAGTCAGGGCGTTTCTCCTCAGTCTTCTTACACGTCATACATATTGCTTCGTGATCATAGCTCGAAAGAATTCTTTCATCCTTCTGCTTGAGCGATCTATGGCATCTTGAACATTCCGCTGCGCAAAATAATTTTTCTTTCCAATCTTTCATTTTATCATCAACTCCTTTCGATATCCGTGTGCGGCGTTAATTTAAAATCAAGAATCTTCTCAACCTGGACTGTCACTTTTCTTTGGATTTGAGGAACACTATCTTTCTTTCCTGAATCGGACGCATAACCGTTCAGATATGCCAGGTCCTCTTCTTTTTTTGCCTTGCCTATCAACTGATAACCCGTGTCCTTCTTGGCATCCCAGACGGCTATCGCCAGATGGTTATTCTTCCCTATCAGGTTTTCCATCGTTCCGGGACAGAACCATTCGGTAAGAACAACGTTATTTTTTGCGTCAAGGGAAAGCCTCTTGGAAGCCGCTAAGTGCGGTATGCCATCCCCGTTTACTGACGCTATGAAGACATGCTTCGTCTTCTCCGCAAGCAACACTGCCTTTTCTAATAATTCCGTTTTCAATTCCTGCTTCATTTTCTCTCTTCAATCAAAACCTTCAGTACTTCTTCATTTTCAGTCTGATCAAATTTCTGATAGAATTGCCCGACAGCGGAAAAGAATTCCGGCACCCGCAGGCACAGCACAAAATCGGCGTCGTTTGCCAGTCTCCTCAGGCTGTCCTCCGGGCCTACGGGCAGGGCAACCATTAACGTCTGCGGCTTTTCCTCCCTGATGGACCATACTGTTGCCTCCATGGTAGCGCCGGTGGCTATGCCGTCATCGACCACAATAACATATCTGTCTTTCAGACCTATCTTGGGAAAGTCCTTTCGAAAATACGAAACGCGCTCCGCAATCACATGCTGCTGCTTTTTCTTTTCCTCATCGATATATTGGGGCCGTATGCCGATCTGCGATGCTATCCTTTCGTTTATGAACAATTCGCCGTTTTCACTGATTGCGCCAATAGCCAATTCCGGATTGAAGGGAGAGCGGAGTTTGCGGGAAAGGACAATATCGAGATTGCCCTTCAGTATGCGCACCACTTCGCGGGCAACAATTATTCCCCCACGCAAAATCGCAACTACCGCGGGTTTTTCTTTTTCAATGCCAAGTTTTTTGAGTTCATTGCCGAGAAGGACCCCTGCCTCTTTTCTATCGGAGAAGGGATGGCTGCTTCTTGATATAATGTGTAGCTTGCCCATCAATTCCAGCTCCCCTTATCCATCTTTGCGTATACAACTCCCGGCAGCGCAACCGTCATATCTTATGTCGGAAAAAGACATCTAAAGACATCAGACGTTAAGGCAGTCTTCCTTCCACAGGCAATCCTCTGCGCATGAATCCTTCGTATGGAAGCATGGTGAGTAGCCTTCAATCATCTGATAGTCGCGGATCATGTCCTCTTTCTTGCGGCCCACCTTGATATCAACGCCCTTTTTCTTTACTATCTCACGGACTTTTTTGATATTCATCGTAGTCCCTCTTCGCATTCCCACGTCAATTGTCAGACATATAATGCGGACAACCTAGCCCTGTTCTCTCGGATCTTTATATCCATGCCCGGATTGAGCGAATGAGTATTTTGTTTTTCTGTAAGCTACTTTGCCAAGCATAAGGAAGGCAATGAGGATAAAATAGAAGAAGAATGGTAGGTATAAGCTACCTGTTGATACGAATGGGGATATGACCCGAGATTAAATAGTTGCAGCCTGTTATTCGGCAAATATCATCTTCAAGGAAATCAGAAGCAGGGCCGCGCCGAAGATCTTTTCCAGTACCGTATTCGAAAGGCTCGTTGCCATCTTCGCACCCGCAAGGCCTCCGATAACGA
The DNA here is from genome assembly GCA_049512055.1 of Syntrophales bacterium. Taxonomy (GTDB): domain Bacteria; phylum Desulfobacterota; class Syntrophia; order Syntrophales; family UBA2185; genus Fen-1135. Next base: position 53,307 of record JBEKXK010000007.1, read on the forward strand.
AACCCAGGCATATGAGGCCTGCTACATGCAAATCCACGTAGCCCTGTCTGTAATATTGCCACGCAGCGAGTATGCCGATCGGCGGAACGAGCAAGGCCAGGGTTGTCCCCTGCGCCAGGTGCTGTGACATGCCGAAGAACAGAACGAGAGCGGGGACAATAATCGTTCCTCTTCCAATGCCTATGAGCCCGCTGAGAATTCCTGCGACCAGCCCCAGCAGTATATATGAAGCTGCATTCATGACACATGCCTCTGGTCATTCTTAATTGTTTCTTCTGCCGAGGTCTACGCTACTTTTTGCCGACAGTCAGATTCATCGTCTTGTATCCATACATACTGCACGTGGCTGTCACCTCCAGCGTCTCGCCATCGGCCGCGGGCACCTTGTATGTGTATGCAAAGGTATCCATGTCAGGCTGACTTTCATAAGTGTTTTTCATCACATCGGCTCCGTTCTTTTTGATCTCAACATATTTTATATAGTGATAATTGGGAAAAGCAGACGGGTGCGTGATCGTGACTGTCAGCATTTGCGTACTTGCATCATATTCAAGTTTCACGTCCTGAGGTGACGTGGCAAAAGACATCCCGGGATACAAACAGCAAAACATCAATAAGATCAGAACCGCCTTCCACGCGAGAATCAAGGTACTCGCTTGTCGCTTCATCGTACACCTCCTTATTATTAAGTATCGTTCTTGGGAACATTACATACACAAATGGACGCCATAAAAATAAGCGTGTCCGGTGCGGGAAAGCAATGAGTATTAAATGGCAGAGGAATGGGAGCTATTTCCTCCCAATCCACAGCCATTTTATCCTCATTGAATCTGACTGTCGGATGAATTAGTTTTTTGCATTATCTTTAAAAAAATTATTAGTAACTTCGGGATTCAAGGGGTCAAGTGGCCAGGGATTTGAGTTAATCGTTAAGGCACGCAAAAATTATCAAAAAGAAGACTGGAACCATTGAATCCCGGAATCTTCAAATCCTTTTGACAACTGCACGGAAGAAGAAACTCTCTTAGGCGAATCCCCGGCAGTTACTCATTAGCACTAAGCTTTCATAGGAGGGCACGATGGCAACGGCACCGGCAAACTACTTTTTACCTCCCATGCCGGAGGGGCTGGAAGGGCTGACGGAACTGGCCCTCAACCTCCGGTGGTCATGGAGCCATACTGCAGACCCGCTGTGGGAATATATCGATCCCGATATGTGGAATCTCACCGGCAACCCCTGGCTTATCCTGCAGACGGTATCACGCACCAGGCTTGAGGCGCTCAAAGTCGATCAGAAGTTTCATGAGTTGATGGAAAAATACTTGACCGCCCACCGGGAGTCTCTGCAAACCATCCGCTGGTTTCAGCAGGCCTATCCCCTGTCGCCGGTTACCGTCGCCTATTTCAGCATGGAGTATGGCCTCGGGGAAGCCCTTCCCATCTACTCCGGGGGACTCGGAATACTTGCCGGTGATTACCTCAAGACGGCAAGCGACCTCGGAGTGGCAGCCGTGGGAATAGGTCTCCTCTATCAGCAGGGTTTTTTCCGCCAAACCCTGAATGTCGACGGCAGCCAGAGAGAAGTTTATCCCTACAACGATCCGACGCAGCTGCCCGTCGTGCCTGTCCGCAATCAGGAGGGGGAATGGCTGCACGTGGAGGTTGAATTACCCGGCCGAATGGTGCGTTTGCGCGTATGGGAAGCCGTGGTCGGACAGGTGAAGCTCTATCTCCTGGACAGCAATGATCTAACCAATAGCGCCGTTGACCGGGGCATTACAAGCGAGCTTTACGCGGGCGGTCCGGAACTCCGTCTGCAGCAGGAGATCGCCCTCGGCATCGGCGGTTGGCGCGTCCTCTCTAAGCTTGGCATTCAACCTCAGATATGCCATCTCAATGAGGGACACGCGTCGCTTGCCGTATTGGAGAGGGCGCGAAATTTCATGGCTGCGACAGGGCATACCTTCGACGTCGCCTTAACCGCAACGCGCAGCGCCAACGTCTTCACAACCCACACCCCCGTCGAAGCCGGTTTTGATAGATTTCCACCGGACATGATAGGACACTATCTCGCTTCATATGCAAATGAACTGGGGATCGGCCTGGATGGCCTCTTCGCGATGGGCCGCAAAAACACCATGGATCAGGACGAACCCCTCAATATGGCGTATCTTGCCATCAGAGGCTCGGGAACCGTCAACGCCGTAAGCCGGCTGCATGGCGAAGTCAGCCGCAAGATCTTTCAACCCCTATTCCCGCGCATCCCTCAACACGAAGTCCCCGTCACTCATGTCACCAACGGAGTCCATGTGCCCTCCTGGGATTCTGCTGTAGCCGATACACTGTGGACTGATTTCTGCGGCGATGCGCGCTGGCAGGGGACGCTGGAATTGATCGAACAGAATCTGAAAGAGGTGCCGGAAGAGAACCTGTGGACCTTCCGTACGGAAAGTGTGAAGGAGTTAATCAGGTATACGCGGGAAAGACTGTCGAGGCAGCTCGCCTCTGTAGGCGCCCCCGGCCGGGACATCCGGCAATGCAAAGAACTGCTCGATCATAAAAGCCTTACCATCGGCTTCGCCCGGAGGTTCACAGCTTACAAGAGACCAAATCTCCTCCTCCACGATCCCGAACGGCTTGTCCGTCTCCTTACCCATCCCGAGCGGCCCATACAGCTTATACTTGCCGGCAAGGCCCATCCGCAGGACGACGAAGGCAGGAACATGATCCGGGCCTGGACCCGGTTCATAAGGCGATCGGAAGTGCGGCCCCATGTGGTCTATCTTGCAGACTACGATATGACCATCGCGCAGAAGCTCGTACAGGGAGTGGACCTGTGGATCAATACGCCGCGCCGCCCCTGGGAGGCCTGCGGCACCAGCGGCATGAAGGTTCTCGTCAATGGGGGACTGAATCTGTCTGAGATAGACGGATGGTGGGCTGAGGCTTATCGCCCGGAAGTGGGATGGGCTCTCGGCGACGGCCATGAACATGGCGATGACCCGAACTGGGACGCACACGAAGCGGAAGAGTTATACCGTCTCCTGGAGACGGAGGTTGTGCCCTGCTTCTACAACAGGAACAAAAAAGGCATTCCGGTGGAGTGGGTGGCGCGCATGCGCGCAAGCATGTCGGAGCTGACGCCGGCCTTCAGCTCCAACAGAATGGTGAGGGAATATGTGGAGCGCATTTATATGCCGGCAATTGAGGCCTCTGCAAAGCGCCAGGCAAATGACGGACAGATTGCAAAGCAGATCAGCCAATGGCGGAAGTCGATGGAAATGCTCTGGCCACAGTTGTCCATACGCAATCTCATATTCGAAAATACGGGCGCGGACTCGTATGTCTTCAGGGTGGATGTCCATCTCAGTGCCGTGAATCCCGGCACAGTCGAGGTGCAGCTCTATGCCGATTCCGTATTGGATAAGCCGCATGAGGTGCACGCAATGACTCGGGCAAGCGTCGTAGACGCGCCGACAAATACATATCGTTATGAAGCAGAGATCAAGACCAGCCGACCACCTGCAGATTTCACACCCCGTGTGGTTCCTGCCCTCGGTGGCGCCATGGTGCCTCTCGAGGCGCCGCAGGTTCTATGGTACAGATGATACGATGATACGTGAATGAGTAACTCGCAGGGATAGGGAATGGAGAAGAAAAGCGCAGGATTACTTCTTTACAGGGAGCGCCATCGCACCCTCGAGGTATTTCTTGTGCATCCCGGCGGACCGATATGGGCGAAGAGAGATGTGGGGTCGTGGTCAATTCCCAAAGGGGAGTTCGGCCCGGACGAGGACCCGCTCCCCGCCGCCAAGAGAGAATTTGAAGAGGAAACGGGCTTTAAAGTACAAGGCCGTTTCACCGCGCTCACACCGGTCAGGCAGCGGAACAACAAACTCGTATACGCCTGGGCGGTGGAAGGTGACTGCGATGCCGCTGTCGTAAGGAGCAATACATTCCCCCTCGAATGGCCGCCGCATTCGGGCATCACAAGGGAATTCCCGGAGATCGACCGTGCCGCGTGGTTCTCAATGGCAGCAGCGAGAGAGAAGATATTCAACGGCCAGATCGGACTTCTGGAGGAACTCGAAAAGATCCTCTCTGTCGATCAGCACAAGTCTCATCAATGAACGCTCCGTGTCCGGAGCAGAGCCAGACAGTCATTGCGAGCGCAGCCCGCACTATTGAGACCGCCGCGTCGGGCTGAAGCCCTCCCCGCGTGGACATCCGCAAACAGCGCGTATACACCCTGAGCATGAGCCTTTCTAACAAAGGGGGCAAAAGAGGACTTGCTCTGCCATGCAAAATCCCCCTTGATCCCCCTTTGCAACATAAAGGACAGCAAGAAAAGGTGACGGGTCATAAAACGATAAATTTTTATTTCTGCCGCGTTACGCTGAAATGATCCCTTCTGTTCTTCGCCCAGGCTTCCTCATTGTGACCCGGATCGAGGGGACGTTCCTTCCCGTAGCTTATGGCGCTGAGTCTCTTCTTGGCTACGCCCAGGTCAACGAGGTATTTCATGGCGCTCGCAGCACGTCTCTGACCGAGGGCCACGTTGTATTCAACTGTGCCGCGTTCGTCGCAGTTTCCCTCAATACGGACCGTAAATTCCGGATGCGCAACAAGCCACTTGGCATGCATATCGAGAACCTTCCGCGCATCAGGCCTGAGGTCAAAGCGGTCAAAGGCAAAGTGGATGTCCGCAAAGTGGGACGCCTCTTTGTCGGCTAGCGCCGCAGCTTCCTCCGCCATGGCCGCTTCACTGACCTTCTGTTCTTCCGGGGCCTTCGCGGGAGCAGCCTCCGCAGCCTGCGTTGGAGCCTCCTGCGCGGTCGCCTGCTTCTCCACTGCGGTCTCCTCCTTCACGACTGCCTTTTTCGCGCATCCTGTGGGCAGAACAAAAGCGCAAATGATCGCGACTAAAAATAACGTCATAATAATCTTTTGCCTTTTCATCTCTCTCTCCTTTCTCATCGTTTTCTTAAACTTATTGATCTTTCAGCCCGCCGCAAGGGTGGGTTGCCATTCATCTCTGCAAATTTAAGAAACCTAAGGCACTGCTATGGACACGTAATACGACTGATCATCGCGGCTCAAAAGAAAGACCACACTTTCATTCGACTTAATCTGCTGCATTGCCTTTTTAAAATCGTTTAAATCTTTGATGACCTTTTTATTCACTTCCCGGATCACATCGCCGGGCTCTATGCCTGCGTCATCGGCGAGGCTATCCGTCTCAACCTGTATAACCACGACCCCCGCCTTTGCAGTCAGATCAAACTGCCTCTTCCATTCAGGCTTTATGTTATCGACTGTAAGGCCAAAAACATTCTTTGTCTTGCCCGCCTGCAGCGCCAGGCGCTGCTCTGTCATTTCCACAATCGTCACTTTAACATCGAGTTCCTTCCCCTGCCGTATCAGCTTGACATTAACGGTCTTCCCCACGGGAGTCTCTGCAACAATCCAGGGAAGGTCGTTCGAGGACTTGACGGCCTTGCCGTCAAAGGCAAGGATGACGTCTCCCTGCTTGATGCCGGCCTTTTCTGCGGGACTGCTCTTGACAACATCGGCAACTATGGCTCCCCGCGCCTCTTTCAGTCCGAAGGACGGCGCGAGTTCAGGCGTCACCATCTGAATCGAGACCCCCAGCCAGCCCCGCATTACCTTGCCCTTTTCCCGAAGCTGGGCGACAACACCCTTTGCGGTGCTGCTCGGAATTGCAAACCCGATACCCTGACCCGCGGCAACGATGGCAGTGTTTATCCCGATGACCTCGCCTTTCAGATTTACCAGCGGTCCTCCGCTGTTTCCCGGGTTGATAGGGGCGTCTGTTTGAAGAAAATTGTCGTACGGTCCGGACCCGATAACCCGCCCTGAGGCGCTGATGATGCCCTGCGTAACCGTGTGTTCCAGCCCGAAGGGGTTTCCGATAGCCAGCACCCAGTCACCTACCTGCATGATGTCTGAGTCCCCGAGGGCAAGTGTCGGGAGGTCTTTAAAGATAGATGATATTTTGATCAGGGCCAGATCTGTTTTGGGATCCCTGCCTATCACTTTCGCTGTGTATTCCCTTCCGTCCGTAAGCTTAACCTTGATCTCTCCCGTCCCGGAGACAACGTGATTGTTCGTGATGATGTATCCTTCTTTGTCGACAATGATGCCCGACCCGAGGCTTCGTTGTTTCATTTCCCTGTCCGGCATGTCACCGAAGAAATCCCCAAATGGCCCGCCGCGGGGTCCAAAGAACTGCCTGAACGGATTGCCAGGCACCTTGACGGTTGTTGTCGTGCTGATATTTACAACAGCAGGCGTGACCTTCTTGGCAAGCTCAGCAAAGGACTGGGGAAAGCCGATTGCCTCGGTGCGCCCCTTGTCATTGAGACAAGCGGCGGCAAAGACAATCAAAGCGAGAGCGAGAATGAATAAACCCTTGGTAACATAAAAAGCACCGATTCTTCTTCCCATAGCATCCTCCTTGGGAGCATGTTACAAAATGGAAAAATAACTGATCTTAAATCCTGCCAGCTGAAGTAATGACGTCAAAATCATAGGGTAATGGCAGGTGCAAGCTACTATGAATAGAGGGATGTAAGAAACGACCTCAGGTTCGTTTTTTTGCTTTTTATACCAAATTTGGAACGAAGATTTTTTCTGTGGAAGTCTACGGCCGTGGTGGATATGTTAAGAAGCTTGGTTATTTCCTTGGTCGTCTTTCCTTCTTTGACGAGGGTGGCAACCTCGATTTCCCTCGGCGTCAGACTGAGGTACGCCGAGGACAGATTCCTCAGGAAAGGTGATACGATATCATTCAAATGGGCCTCAATAATCTCTATGTGAACCCGCTGACTGCTGTCCAACCTAGGGCTCTTCAATTTTTCCAGGTAGGGCAGCACAAGCTTCTTGACGTTGGCCAGCACCTGCTCTTCCAGGGTAGCCTTATCTTCTTCCCGGTGCTTCAACAGGACCTTCAACGCCGTATTGGCTTCCTCAAGACTCTGCGATTTCAATTGCAGTTCCTGCTCCCTCTTCTTCAGGACTTCTTCGGCCATTTTCCTTTCCGTAATATCAAGAAAAGACATGACTACCCTCTTCGTTGAAGGTATGGCCGCGACATTTGCCAGAACATTCAGAATCCCGTTGCGATTGTTCGTGATCCGGAATTCATAGCCGTCAGAAGGCGTCCGGGAATGCTTGCCCCCTGCTCGCGAGAGGAGCTTCACCTTCGGGATATCTTCCTCAAGCACGAATTCCGTCCACTTCTTCTTCCCCTCGATCTCCGAACGGGAAAAACCCGTCAGCCT
>JBEKXK010000008.1:0-52431 GCA_049512055.1 Syntrophales bacterium
AAGTTCAAGACGTACATTGTTCGAGCCTCGAAGGAAGAACCGCAGTATATGATCAAAAGCGACAAGACTGACCACATTGCCATGCACAAAGGTTCGGCACTCACACTACTCCGCAAAAGCAAGCGCATTTCTAAGAAAGATTAGGGAGGACACCATGAGAAAGATACTACTAACAACAGCGGCAGCAATTATGTTAACGGTAGCAACGGTATTTGCACAGATGGGTAGCGGTCAAGGTGGTAGTATGATGGGTGGTGGTTGGGGATGGGGAATGGGCTATGGATGGGGTGTCGGGATCATTATCGTGATAATTGTGGTCCTTGGTGTTGTTTATCTCATGAAAAAGAAGTGAATTTGTTTTCAATATTCATTAAAGGAGACCGCCTGGTTTACCAGACGGTCTTTTGCATTCAGATATTAGCATATTCCCGCAAGCCTTACTGCTTTTAACCCGTAATCGTTCATCTTATTCCTACCTTGATGTTGATGACTCGTAGGTGAACGAAAGTGCAGTTGTGCCTGAATTTTAATAAGATCAGCCTTAATGAATACCATGTGCAGTATTGCATATCGGTTGAAAAGAACGCCCTACTGTTTTCAGTAAAAATTCAATGTGTGCAGTTAATCCCGCAATGAACATTCGGTAAAGTCAGTAATTCCGCTGGGTAGGATTATCTCGAAAGATCAAATCAGTGATCGGATTTTTGCTCAGTCATTCCTGTATGCGTGATTCCGGTTCCGAAGCTTCAAATAATCTATTTTCTACATCTGCTTCACGGCCTGAATCGTCCACCATCTCGGGCAGATATTTTACATACTGCCGGTTGATTTCAGGATACGTGACATTCACGAGTAACGGTTTCACGTCGGCGGTTCTTCCATAAAAAAATCTGCCATAATGACGCATGAAGAACTGGCGTCTCTGCAAACTTAATAACTGCTGGCTTGTTATCATCGGGACAGCATCGCTCCGCATCATCAAGCCGGCATCAAATCGGAACGTCGGCTCAAACTGCCTGGCTTCAGGTGTCGCTTCTTCAATGTACTTTGCTGTTTCAGGGTGATTCACAAGCATATAGATCCACGTGTTGATATTATCCAGTATGCTTATCGCGCTCTCCTCGCCTATTTCATCCACTATCTGCGCTATACTCTGAGTATAGATGTGCACCCATACATTGCCGCCGCCGCATTTGTTAAACAACTCCTGTATCCCTTTGTACATGACATTATGGGCTTCATCGATGTGCAGGCACAGTGGTGGATTAAGCTTCTTGCCACTGGACAACCACCGGCCTATCAAGCTCTGAATACTGCTCACAATAACCTTGCCGACTATATGGGCCGTCCGGCGAGCAAGCAGACTTCCCGTGTTGCAAAACAAGACAACACCCTGTTTATGTTCAATCCGTGAAAGGAATTCGTTCTCAAACGTTTTGCCGATTATCTCACCAACGTTGCCGGTTGTCAGGGCACTCAATGTCGTCAACAGCGAAGAGCTTACTTTTGCAAAAAAGTCCTGCGGCGCGGCAAGTATCTGGTTCAATTCTTCTGTCAGGTCCTTTGCCTTGATGTACGCGATAAACTGATCACGAAAATCTTTCAGACTGATAAAGTCCGCGCGCCTCCTGATTTCGTTAAAATTGATTTGGGGTGTCTTTTGGAGTCTGTCAGATTGCAGTATCAGCCCTTGAACAATCGCCTGGGTAACGGAAGTGGCGATAGCGATGTAATAGTCTTCTTTGGATTTGATCCCGGATACAACATGATCGACAAGCTCATCCTGCATATACCAATGACTTAACGGATTAAGACGCATCGAACAATCGGGGAATATGGGGGTAAGCATCATCAGGTCGTCGAGTCTGCCATACTCCATGCACGTTTGAACAATTCGGCAGAATAGTTCAGTGTCGCCTTTGGGATCGATTACGACCACATTATATCCTTTCGCAATGTCCTGACTGATAAGGTTTTCGATAAGCTTTGTCTTGCCTACACGGGTGGTACCGAAACAGCCTACGTGACCGGTCCTCATGTCATCATCGATGTGAATGTCGTTTGATGACAGGTTATCATCCAGCTGGAATACCTTAGTCGGTGGCAGCTCTCTTCCCTTGCCGACAATTGTCACTTTACTGTCTGACCGCTTGCCGATATTATTTTTGTTTACTTCCTGCAATAATTCCAATGGACTTTTCATATTCCACTCTCTCGTATTGTACGCTTTAAAAGCTTGTTTTTTACCCGCCTCGCCACTGTACGCAGAAATGGATCCATCTTCTCCGGCCAGCGATAGTAATGACGATATTCATAAGCCAGCCGTGCCGGAGTCAACTTGTGTGGCGTGGATGAATTGTGAATATGTTTCTCCATCCAGTTTTCGATTATCTTAATATCAAGCGATTTTTTTCCGCCCAACTGCACGTTGTAAACTTTTAGAATATTGTCGTGAGCGGCTCGAAGAAAGCCTTTATCATTTCCGCCACTCTCGACTATCGCATCCAGTATTTTCAATCTGTCCTCTGAGAATAACTTTTTGACATGTTCTATCAGCTTTCTTATGTGCACTTTTCTTTCTGCCCTGTCGCTGTATTCATAAGTCTTTTTCATAAGACTGTGCAATATATCCCCACCATGACTTGATTCTTTTTTAAATCCATGTTTTTCAAAAAATGCTTTCGCGTATGTGTCACCATCTGATAGGGCCAGGATTGCCGCGTTAACGCCCTTAAAGCGCTGTTGCTTTTCTAAAACGGATAACAGCTTTCCACCTATTCCCTTTTTTCTTTCTGAAGGAATTACAGCCATCGATAGTATGCGGACAGTATTACTAGTTTGTTCATCAGGTACTCCAAGAAGATAGCCCACGATGTTTATTTCCTTACCCGCAAAGCGGTTTCTTGTCACACCAGGGCGAATCTCTATTTCTTTTGTATAAATTTTCACGCCTTCGGCAACAAGGAACGTGTTTGAAAATGCCTCATAAGCCCGGGAAATAAAGAAACGTGAATAATGATCTACTGAGAAACATTCCGTGACGATTGAATGAACTGAATCGATATCTTCTAAACCAACCACGCGAATGTTAACAGTGCTCATAAAATATCCTCACTCACAACTAATACGGAACCGTTATTCGTTTCTTGAAGTGATATTAAACAAACCATGCTGCTTGGCGAATAAAAATCGAGAGACTCGAGATGGCCATTTATGAAAAGTATAAAGTATAGAATATATCTTATTGGTCCCTGAATTTTTGATGACACAAGATTTAAGGCAAAACATTTCCCACGGCATTGCTTGCTATCGCTCACCAATGAGAACAATGGTCGAGAATTATTCTGTTAGTTCGGGTGCGTCCTACAAAAATGATATGGTTACTTATATAATACTCTCTGAAAATGATGTTCTTTTGAAAAAAAATTTAAAATATTTTCCAAATTTGGTAATCGCTTGATTATATGTGCATTTGCTATGATTCGCCCGATACTGCGGCCTGCCCCTGCTGGCAGACTGGTCTTCATCGTGCCATATATACTTTTGATTCTTTCATAGGCTATCCGCAATTAGATCACAATCTATCCTCATTCAGGTTACAGTTAATCCATGATCAGTTCATAAACAGGGCTTGATTAAGTCGCAGATACCTCTTGTCAGTTCATGACTGGCGCTCATTAAGTTCAATAATATTTTTATCATCACCCTTCACTCTGTTTTACTTTTTCTCCTCAGTCATATTCGTTTGAGAAGTAATATATATTCAGATGCAAATTTGAAGGAGGCTTTCATGAAATGTTTGGGTCTTGATATCGGGTATGGAGATACAAAAGCATTTGATGGCGTCAGGGTCATATCTTTTCCAACGGCTGTTTCGATGGCGGTGGACGACGGCGGGTTCAGCGCCAAGATTTGTGTCAGTGTTGATGATGAAAAATTCTACGCCGGAGACGATGTGAAAGGCGAATCGCCGTGGTTTGATACTCGCACTTCTGACTTTGCGGGATCCTCACCTTGGGCCGCTGTACTTGGGAAAGTTATAAAAGATTGCAGTTTTAATACTTTCAGAAATGCTCTTGTAATGGGTATGCCCGCCGCGCAATACAGCAGAGAAACGTCAGAAAAAATGGTAGCTCAGTTGAAGCAGAAAAATATCACGGTCGGAAATGGATACAGAATTGATTTGAGTACTGCACACATCAGTATTGTACCGCAGGGTTTCGGGATGTTTCTGAAGTACGTCTCGGACGCAAAGATTAATTACAGAGAGTTACGGATAGCGGTTGCAGATATCGGCTATCACACCATCGACCTGATTGCCATCTACAAAGGGGTGTATCTGAACGATCATGCTCAAAGTTATCCGTTAGGAGTGTCTGTATTACTTGATGCTATTACTAAGAAATTTTGCAGCAAATACCGTTTTTTCATCAACCGCAAAAGAGCGATGGATTTTATTGCGAACCGTCGTGTCGAGTGGTTGGGTCAGATATACGAACTCGATAATATTGAGTCTGTAATCAGGAAATACGTCGCGGATGTTGCCACCGTTATTAACAACTATATGGAAGGTCAGGAGCTGGATATCGGTCTGGCGGGCGGCGGCGGTGTGTATATCCTCGGTGATCTGCTGAAGCTGAAAAAGAAACTGGCTGTCGTCGATGGACCAGAGTCTGCAAACGCAGTTGGCTATTGGCAGTATGGAATTCTCAAACAGGAGGATTAACTACATGACAAAGAAATATAAGAAAATATGTGTTGCTTTCGACACTGAGCATCATGCCAAGGCAATAGAGATATTAGAAAATGTGCCTCGATATTGGCGTAACGATTTTATCAGTGATGCAATAACGGCTTACGACAATAAGCGGGATGATCTCGCGTCAAAGAAAGATGAAATCACAAAGGCAAAGAGCATTATTGGATAGGATGCAAATATTATAATAAGAGGAGTGAGACCATGGAAAAAGAAAATGAAAAGAACCTAATTCGGATTAACGATTATTTGGTTTTATCTCTCAATAACTATAAGGGTGTCTACTCCCTTTTGGAAGGTAATATCGGGCGCGAGGATGGCAATTACCACTGGTACCCCTGTACTAAAGAGATCCAGGGAAAGAAGAAGACTGTCCCGGTATCCGTTCGATTTGGTGATAAGGAGAAAGCCAAAGAAGTGCTGCTTTGGGCTTTAAAAAATATTACAGGCAAGGAGTTTAGGGAAAGCATATGAACAATAAGGATGCTTCCCTCATGCGCGGGCATAAACTGGGAAAGAGGCCCGACAATCGAGTATGATTTAGACGTGGATCCATTCGCAGGTAGTTGTATCACTGGTGAAGTATGCGAGCGCCTACTCACAGCTATCACGCTTCTGGTTTACCTATCCTATCAATGATATCGGTGTGATCGCAGCATATTGAAAGAGATAATCGCGACAGATGCGTCTGTGCAGCAGCTTTCCTTCCGTAATGCGCAGGCGTGATCAAAGAAATAATGAAATGCGCAGATTATTGGGACTACCTAATACTTAATCTGCTTCAGCTTAGTAATCATTGTCTTTCTGGTCTTTGCCGTTTTTATTGCTGCTGCTGCTTTTGCATCATTCAAGCCTGTACTGAGCCAATTGAAGAAGTCATTCTTGTCTTTGTTGTAATGATACTTGAATGTGTCTTCATCAAGGGTTTCAAGAACCTTAATCAATGTTCGAACAGTGTCAGCAGTCAGGCCGTTGTGAAAATGAAATACTGAAGCCATAAGTTCACCTCCTATGGCAGAATATTACATTGTTGATCAGAACGCACTTATTTCATTAATATAAAGTATAAGGACAAAGATGCTGTGAGTCAAGAGGAATGAGCTAACGGAGGAATGAGCTATTTATTGATTGCAACTGAAATGGCAGATAAGGCAGGTATGCTTTTATCATAAATCATAACAAACAGTCGATTTCTCATCAACCTACAAGTGTTCAATGTTGCAGTTGTGATTGCATGCACTTTTGCTTGCGATAAAAGTCGATTATATCATACAATTACATTAACGAATTGAGGACGCTAAATATGGACAACACCAAAACCTACGTTTTCGATACCAGCTATCTTATTGAGTACCCGGAGGCTCTCAATAATATTACGGGCGCACTAGTAATCCCTGCTGTTGTCCTTAAGCAGCTCGATGGCCTGAAGAACAGCAAGGAAGCGGATACCGCAAAACTGGCCAGGGCCGCTGCTGATGCAATTCTTGAAGCGCAGAGGGAGAATAGATTAAGGATCGTCGGCGAGTTTAGGACGGTTGATATGCTGGCAAGCTATGCAGACAATGTAATCGTTGGGACAGCGTTAAAGATAAAAGAAACGAATCCAGAGGTCGTTCTCATGACCACCGATATAAATATGAAGAATGCGGCGGAAAATGCGGGAATTTTATATGAGAAAAGTAAACTTCAAAAACGATCTTCATCATTAATTCCTTTATTCAGTGTGATAATATCATTAATTGTATCAGCGTGGTTTATTGGACGCGCTTTATCATATGGAAGTGCTTATGATCCATCTAGAATTTCAGATGCTGTCATGGTTTCTGGTTTTTTGAGTCTTTTGATCATTATTCCGAGTGCCTTCGTAAGTGCGTGGCGCAGGGGTGATTTCAATTCCACTAGATACGAACCTGAATGGAAATCAATAGAAGAAGCAAATCCTGTTATTTACGATCCAATTTTCTCTGATACCAAGGGGAATATTTATCACGTAGATCGCGATCGACGTTAAGGTCCCATCGGTAGTTCCTTTTCGTTAAATTGATCCGCTATCTTCTTAGGTATCTTAGTCGCCCCATAGTTATATTCATTTACTCTGCGAAACTCATTTAATTGTCCGCTCGCGTAGTCCTTTATTTTATCGGCAAGAAAACCTTCCTTGGCCCTGCCTATCAAGTGCAGATTATCTGCCTCAACTATATGGTCATTTATTCTGCGTGTAATTTCATTTCTCACAAGATCTATATTTCTGGTATCTTGTGTGACACCTCCCACACCACCACCAACTCCCACATTTACATGCACAAGATCTCCGTCTTTGCCGAATTTAATTCCTCCACCAGCTTCAGCACCTCCTTTTGAATATGTCTGATCTTGACCCATCCTGCCAAGCACCGCGCTTTTTGCATAGCTATCAGCGTAAGCATTGATTATCTGATTTCGTTCTTCGATATTTCCTGCTGCAAGTATATGTCTGGAGACAATCAGACTGCCGTCCGACGTAAGTGCGGTGCCATATACATCGCCTCCAAATATTGTGCCCCTTGCAACTGTGGTTGTATCAATATCGAGCATATCCTTCTTAACCCCTATCTCTACTCTGGTTCCAGTCCTTATCTGATTCAATCTTTCGAATATACTGCTATGTATATTCTTGTCCTGGAGCTCTTCCCCGATATTCCCCGATATGTAATTAACATTGCCAGTCTCTGCATCCTGCGAGAAGTTACCGTAATAATTTCTTTTGAGATCGTTATCCCATATTTCGGCACGCCAGCCTGAGATCTGACCACCCTTATATTCTATTTCACCGCCGGTAACGCTGTATCTGTCATTAAGCCTCCAGGGAGACTCTTTATTCACAGTTCCGTGAGCCTTTTCCAAAGAAACTATGCCATCCGCACCAGTTATCCTTTCGTGCGTCAAGCCGTCTTTCGTCCATTCCATCGTTGTGCCTTTACCGTCCGTAGTTACCTTCGCTCGCAAGCCGTTGCCAATGTCAATGTTCTCACCATATGCGGACACTATGGATTTGCCGTTCGCAAAACCGACGATGAGGTTCTGCCCTTCGTAAAACTGACCGTAACCTTGACTTGTCAGATAAGCTGCGTCTCTTTCAGAGAGGCGGGAGCCCTGTTTTTCCCAGTCAGCATAGTTTTCATAACTGCCGCCGAACCTATTTCCCAACAGGTCGTTTACCGCGCTGAATCTCACGTACTTTGCCGCCTGCTCAGCTGGAGCCATGGCCGTGTATGCCATCATTCCTTTATTCATGTCGCCATCGAAATATTGATTGGCTAAATTACTGACCGACTCTCCAACGCTATTCGCCTCCCATGCGCTTCTGTTGGCGTTTATCCTGCTTATTTCTGATTGCGCCATCATGGGGCTTTGATTCGTCGCCCTGGCATATTGCTCCACGCCAAATACTTCGCCGGAACGTCTGCCGGCATCGATACTTGCTAACCTGTACGACGCTCCTTCCACACCGGAACCAAGTGCATTGAAAGCCAGCAAGCCGGCTCCAGTCTGAGTCATCTTTGTCATTGTCCGTTGCATCACATCGCTCGTATAATCAAATTTATTCGCGTTGGCTATCGTAGGTATTGCGCTGCGCCAACTTTCCAGGGATGCAGCCTGTCCTTCAGGCGTGATTGCCTTTCTTGAGGCCTCTGCCCCCTGGGTTTGCGCCATCCCGGCGACACCCATCATCATAGATGTCAAGGCGTAGCCGCCAAACTCAACGAAGAGGGTAGTGATGAATAACGCTAACGGAATACAAAAGGACAGCATGTAGCCAAACATGGCGATGGCTTTGGTCGTTGTGTCCGGTATCATCATCATGGCGGTGTAACCGATGTTATGCTGCTGCACCAATGTAAACTGGTTAAGCGATAAAGTTAACATCAAGGTATGCAGTACAGCGTCGCATACTCCCCAGCAGCAAAGGAAAATAAAAAACCCTATGATCATTTTTATTCCCCTGACACCTAATCCGGTCGGGATAATTATGCACAAGATGGGCAGTAAGCTGACGACAATAGCAGTGAGCACGCCCCTCGCCACAGGCATCCATTGCGCCGCCGTCACCCCGGCTCCCACCATAGAGTTCATCATGTTGTAGGTCGACACCGCCGCCGTCGCCGAGATCGGGTTGAGATTCCTTACAGTGTAATCAAAGTCCTGCGCTATCTTGTTCTGTATGATAAAATTTGGTGAGTTGAGACCAGGGTTTGCTAACAGAGTTGGTATATACTCATCAAGGATCGCACTGCAGCGGGTCATTTGATTTGGGTCTGTACTGTCGAACCCTTGTGACTGGCATATTGGCGGGAGAACGGTAGATGCATACGATCCTGCAAAAGACTGCAAATCAGTCGAAATATTTGTCCATGCTGCATCGCACGTCATGGTGGCGCCCGCGGGATTGCTATTGGAATAATATACCGTCGGAATTGCCGGGTTACCCGCCTGGCTCCATATATCCGTAAGGTTACCCGCAGTGTTATTGATCTGGTCTATGGTTATGAGCGGATTTGGCTGTGAAAGCTCGAATAAAAGGCAGTCCTTGTTATACTGGTCGAGGCTCTTGCTGAGATTGCTTAATGCCGGCACTTCTTTTACTTCTTGATCGTACGCAGCCAGGAAAAGGTTTAAGCCCATCCCTTTGCCGCCATCGGCATACGGTATTAATGGATTTCCCGCAGTCGTTACTATGTCAACAACGTCCTTTTCTATGAGGGACATTGCATTTGCAATATAAACGATACCGTTCGGAACGCCGGGATACTGTTTAAAGGTGTTCATCGTTTGATCATATACTGTCAGTGTTCCATATCCGCTGAAAATGAGCAGGAACAAAAGGAAGCCAAGGAGGAAGCGGGGCAGCCATGCATAGTAAGAGCCATGGCCTTTAGTGTACCAGCTGTAGATGTTTGCGATGATCACTACGACCCCTGAGGTTAGAACAGCAATGGCGATAAGACCGCCATAACTGACGGCACTGAATATCAGTGTCATCATCTGCCAGGCAGGACCGACAATATTAATCGTCCCATATGTGTAATAATCGCCATCGTATCCAAATGCAGGGGCGGCAAGGAGCAAAAGAAAGACGTTGGTAAAAAATGAGGCTGGGATTTTACGCATTTCTGATTTTATATATATGCGTGATACAGATAATAGTCGCAGCTAAGATTTCTATTTCATTTCAAAAGACCTTCAATAAGAGGCATGTTCGCCCCCGTCACATATTTTCCATTGATCCACATTACCGGCGTGCCGTTCACGCCCACTTTGGAAGCCAATATCATGTGCTCTGCCAGCCTGGATGCAGCCCTTTCATCGGATTTCATCTTGTTTGCATCGGCCTTGTCCAGCGCTCCCGACATCACTTCATAATAAGCCTTCCCGGGATCCTTCTGACTCAGTATATACTTCGCCTTCATCTCTGAATTCGGATGGATCTGCGTCAGGGGATAAAAGAAAACATACTGAGTAATATCTTTCGCTGTCTTGAAATATTCGGATACTTTCCTGCAATACGGGCAATCCGGATCAGTGAAGAGGATCACCGTCTTCCGTCCGTTTCCGATTTTCACGGCTTTATCAAGTGGAATCTGTTCAAGCTTCTTTGCCGCTATCTCGTTTCTTCTTTCCAAAGTCAGGTTGTTCCCATCTTTATTCAGTATCTCGCCGAAGATAAGAAGAACCGCGTTGGGATCGAAGTAAATGATATTCCCGCCGCCCTCAAGCTCGTAAAGGCCGTCTATAGGTGCCTTCCTGATATCGGAAACCTTAAAGTTGGGAAAAGTCTTCTTGAATATATCCATTGCCTCGGCATCGGACATATCCTTCTGTGTCTTGTTTGTCGCAGCGATAACACACGTATAAGTCAGAAGCGCAGCCATAAAGATTATAAATGGAATCCCCCAAGCCCTTTTTTTCATGACAGGTTGTCTCCTTTATTTTATTGTGCCGCTTTTCAGGATTTTTCTCGCGGCTCTGTTTTTTTAGAAGTTTCGACTTCAACGCGACGGTTGAGTGCTTTGATCTTTGAAATGTAGCCGTGTTTACCTTCGCCCTTGATCCCGCCGATTTTTACACCATTTTGTTCAAGGTAACCGGCGACTGCTTTGGCCCGCTCCATTGCCAGAAAATCATTCTTGTCTTTAGTCCCGAGATCGCAGGTATAACCCTGCACCAGCACTACATGGCCATCACTCGCTGCCATCTTCAGGTAGGGCAGGAAGAGTTTGATCTGGTCTTTTACGTTCTCCGTTAACCGGTAATGATTTGCAGGGAAATATATGACTGCCTTTCCGTATGAGTTCGACATCACAGCCTGGACCGCGTTGCTCCGCTTTGACGTTTTTGCTGTCCCCTCGACAAGTCCGGCAGTATTTTCACCTTGCGCCCGCATCGGCCTAAAAGAGGAAGGGTTCGGGGAGATCTTGGCAGTGGGGACCTGATGACTTGCTTCTTCTGACATTCTTATGGCCAGCGGTACGGTAAGCCGTTTCTCCGGCAGAGGAAGAAAGGGCAGGATCTTCTCATTGTCTGCTCTGATCACATACATCTGTCCCTGAACAGCCTCAATGGCCGTACCGCCATAGTCGTCCCTGTAAATATCAGGGGTCACAGTCACCCGCGGCATTCCACCCTCCTTACCGGGAGTGTTTTGCAGCTTTACCGGTGACGTCACAGCGTTGATGGAACAGTTGTTTTCGATGATACGGGCTTCTCCGGCAGAGCAAGGAACGGCAGTCGACATTGTGACGTCTGCCGCGGGTGGTTTTCTGATTACGCCCAGCCAGGTGCACGCGACAACGCATGTTATGACCAGGGTAACGAGTGCCATCTTCACAACAAATGAAAGAGAAGTATTGCGGACAAGCGCTAAAAGTCTACCTTCATATACCGCCATATCGCTTTTCTTCTTATCGGCAGCAGGATCCCTGCCGGAAAGAAAACTGACGGTTAGGCTCAAGCCTATCGTTGTGACATATACGCTGGCCATTATCCGTACATGCTTTACATCCATGACAACGGCAACAGAGTTCTTTTCTTTAAGCGTCTCTAACTGCTGAACACTCAGCAGTCTATTTACCAAGCACTCAATTTCCTGAGCGCTCCATACGTCCGTCTTGCCAAAATGCAGAACACCTTTTTTACGAAAAGCCAATCGCAGTCCGCCGGTTATATGGATATCGGAATATCCCTCCCCTATATTTTCAAGAATCAGATGGTTGAGCCGTTTAATCAATCTTTGAGCCTTTTCAGTCCGGATACACATATTCCTCATCCCTATCAAATACCTGAAGTTGCTCGACCCGCAACAGACCTCCCAAACCTCATAGCGACCATGCTATTGAAGGTGGCAGCTTTTTCCTGGTACTTACTCACTATATTTTCCATCATTGAGTACTCGGCATAGACCTGCAGTATCTGGTTTTTCATACTCACTTCCCAATTCTTTAATCGTTCCTGCATTTCTTTTGCGATGGACGTTAGATTTGAAGGCGGTTTGCATAAGGTTGGATTGGTACCGGTGCCGCCTTCCGCTTGCGCCGTCTCTGCGTATTGGAGCATCTGGTAGAGAGTGCCGTGAACGTCCTTGACAAATTTATACGCCATGGCTTTGGCTGTTATATCTGCAATTATGCCGATATAAGTATCTACATCTTTAGTGGCAACGCCTGATTTGAGCCATAACGCCAACGGCAGCGGGGTATTGTTGATGAGATCCAATTGAGCCTGTTGCAGCTTGGTGCGGCCTGTCATGCTGTCGGCGATAGTCTGTATATTATTCGTAACCGTCTGTCTCAATGTGGTTGAGCCGCTTGAGATTTGTGTGCATTGATCCGCCCATCCCGGCCCTCTGATCTGGCTTTCTCCGTCAACTATGTCGTCCAGCGAACTGTATGCACTGGAACAGGCTGCTATGGGTATTACCCGGCTCTGATCCGAAACCAGGTAGAAATCGCCGATTACGCCGCGCACCACAGCCGCAAGATCTGCAGGTATGCCTTGTTGTTTGGCAAGGTTGTCCAGAAAAGACCCTTTTGTTGTAAAGATAGCCTGATAGTTCGGTGGACAGCCAGAGGTCAATATGCCCGCTCCCGCCGCAGGCGGAGTGTTTGTGTTATCCGGGGCCGTTGCCGGAGAAGCGCCAAAACTGCCGAGCATGCCGGTTACGTTATTGCCCATGCCCTGAACAGCTCGGGCATAACCTGTATATGAATCATATAGGCCCTGATCATTCTGGTAATCCGTCATCCTGTCGCTGACGTCCTGGTCTGTTACGAAGGCATCGTCTATCTTGTCTGCAGCGTACGACACTATCGCTTTGCCCGCCTTGCAGCTGTCCAGACCAGCCGAATTTAATTGATTGGCAATAGCCTCTATCGATTTGAGCGTTTCCGAACATATGGGGCATAGAACTTTAAGCGCCATGTCAAAAGCCACTGTTGCAGCACTGGCTAAAATTCCCTGTAATTTTTGAACAAGGTATTGAAAATTCATCAGCGAGACACCGCCGCCAAAGAAATCAATACCGCCACATCCCATTTTAAGACTCGGGGGCGCGAAGCTGACCGGGTAGACCATATTGACAGGTACACGGGCGGAAAAACTGCCCGCCGTCCAGTAACCGCGCTCCTGGCCATTATAATACGATGGGCCGGATGACGTTTTTTGCGTATACCAGGTGTCAAGCCAGCTGGCGTAGCTCAACACGGGTGTGAGCATTAAAGTGAATATCAAATAAGCAATGAAATAACGTGCAATGCGTCTGTGGTTAATCTTGATCAGCATGCTTATCACCCCCTATCTGTTTATATATTACTTCCAAGATGTTTTGATTTTGAAAGAAAAAGGTTTAAAATCTGTGCGGGAAAGAGGGAAGGGGATCTATCCTAAATGATGATGCTATTTATTATCAACATGTCGGCGACATTTGCAGATTTACTTTATGCATGCATTCCGAAACATAACAAATGCAAATGGAGACATATGGTGATCACGCGGCTTATAGAATGCCGGCATTACCTCCCGTGAGTACAATCGAGGGACATATCACGCAACTCGACAAGGAGGGATTCACTCTAATGGATAATTCCGGCTCAATTTATGTCACAGCTGAGTTGCCAGACAATAAAAAACTAAATCTTTCCGTTGATGAGAAGGTTAAAGTGTACGGTAATCTACAAGGAGGCCAGAAAAGAATATTTGATGGGTATGTTATTAGAAAGCCGACAGGGGAGCAGATTATCGTAAACAATCCGACTCCTCACATCGGTTTCATTATTCAGACCTCTTTTAAATAATGCCTATCAATTGCATCAATTGACAACTTCCTCCTGTTGATTTTAAGATTTCTCGCTCTGACACCACGTTTCAAGCGGTAATGGCACAGCGCCACTTAAAAAAAGCAGGGCCACTGAGAATGAGGACGTGAGTGAAACATTGGAGAGAACGGAATAAGCACAAGGTCTATATGATCACCCCTTGGTTTCCCTGCGCGAAGGAAGTTCTAAATGGCCAAACAACTTAATTACGGTCTTAGCCAGCTTCTCCTACCGTATGGGATTCCCAGCTTGCTCATCTTCGTCCTGAGAGTATTTGGGTGAAGCCCGAGGAGTTGCGCAGCTCCTCCTGGCCCGTTGATCTTGCCACCGGCCATCTGCAAAGCCTGCCTGATGTGCTGGGCAGTCATCTCGTCAAACGATAGCAGAGTGCGATCTTGCCCCTCGCCACGAATCACTTTATGGCTCACTGGAACCTGGGTCTCGAAAAGGGTCTCAAATGAAAGCACGCCACCCCTGCTCCGGATCAGAGCCCGTTCGATCAGGTTTTCCAGCTCCCGTACATTGCCAGGCCAATCATAAGCCATGAACCTGTCCAGTACGTCCGGCGCCAGCACAGGTCTCTCCGCGAGCTTGAGTTCCTTGGACTTGCGCTCCATCAAGTGATGCAACAAGGCCGGAATATCTTCTTTTCTCTGCCTGAGCGGTGGGATCGTGATAGGAAAGACATTAAGTCGGAACCAGAGGTCTTCGCGAAATCTGCCAGAGATGATCATTTCCTCGAGGTTTCTGTGAGTGGCCGATATGATGCGGATGTCCACGACTATGGGACTTGTTCCTCCTACGCGTTCGATTTCTTTGGTCTGGAGGACGCGCAATAGCCTCACCTGGGCCTGGGCCGGAAGCTCTCCAATTTCATCCAGGAAGATCGTGCCCCTATCGGCCCGTTCGAACCGTCCTCTCTTCTGGATGATTGCCCCGGTGAAAGCCCCCTTCTCGTGACCGAAGAGCTCGCTGTCGAGGAGGGTCTCGGGGATGGCACCGCAGTTCACCTTGATAAAAGGCCCATCCTTGCGCGGCGAAGAATAGTGAATCGCGTTGGCGATGACCTCTTTTCCTGTGCCCGTCTCTCCCAGCAAGAGCACGGGGCTGTCAAGGGGGGCCACCTGCCTGACCATTTCCATCACCGTTTTTAGACCAAAATCCGAACCGATGATCTCGTCCCCCGAGACGGACCGCAGTTCGTTATAGAGATAGCGGTTGTCGTCAGCCAGCATGTCCTTGAGTCGAATTATTTCCTGATGTTCCAGAGCTTTTGACATGGCAATAGCAACGGGCCCATGTAGCAGTTGGAGCAACCGTTCATGTTCACCCGTATATCGATTCAGGCCATCGGCATATAGCGCAAGGGTACCAATCTGATTTCCTTCAAGCTGCAGAATCAGGTTCATTAATGAGATATTAGCGTTGACCCCAAGTTGTTTCAGAATCTCCGGGAGGCCTGGCTCCCTGTCGGGATGAAGAATTAGAACCTTTCCTTGATCCGTCAAAAAGTCCGCCTGTAAATCGGACGCCCTTTTATCCCGGCCTTTCTCGGGCAAGGGCAGGACTTGTTCATTTACTCGGTTGAGACCGACTGATGCCACGAATTTCAAAAGATTCAGATCAGGATCCAGTATATGCAGGGTCATTCCATTCGCGGGAATGAAAGCTCGTATGTATTCAAAGCAGCGCTTCAAAGCCGTTACAATGTCAAGGCTGCTGCATATGCGCAGGGTCGCCTCTCGAAAAAAAATGTTTTCATCCACGTTCATCGTTTTCTTATTCATACGTGTTCCGAATTGCAAGGCGGAATGCGATCTGAGGTTGTAAGCACCTGAGCATCAGAGGCCACGTTACGGTTAGAAGTAGAATTACTACATATCGTATCATATATTACGTTATGCCGTCAATCATCGAACACTGTTCTTATGTAAGCACATGATTTTACAATAAAATCCATGCTGGCACGCTTCTGGTAATAGGATGAAGCAGGTATTAGAAAACTAAGCTTAAAAAAAGAGGGTGGGTACGAACAATTTAACAATTTATTTAACTAACTTAAAAGGAGAAACTTATGAAAACAAGAAGATTAGCAGTAGGGATTGTCGTGGTTGTTGCCATTAGTATGTTGTTTGTGCCAGTGGCATTTGCTCAGAAACCAGGGGCTAATGGATCCACCGTATCGGTGGGGGCGTGGTCTATCGGAATTCCCGGAAATATCGGTGTTAGAATAGATCAGGCTATTGTGGTTGAATCCGGCAAGGTAGTGAGCGTTTCGGAGACCAAGGGAGTAAAAGACGGTCTTGAAATGAAATTAAGGACGGAGCAGGGTAATGATTTTAGGGTCTTTTTGGGACCCAAGTGGTTCGTTGAAAATCAGAAGATTAAATTTATGCCTGGTGACAGCGTTGTTGTTAAGGGGAAGAATACTGGTTCCGCCATCATAGCGACAGAAATCAGCAAGGGCGATTGGACCATGAAACTTCGTAATCAAGAAGATGGTCAGCAAGCTGGGGAATGCTGTTACCCCGGCGTAGTTGCAATGGAGTAAAACCGGCGACCCACCAATTTTTTTAGCTGGTTTTAAACATTTATTGTGAAGCGCAGGTCTTGGCTGTTAAGAGGATTTAGATGAGCAGGTATTACCGGAGAATAGATGACATGAAATGGGTTGAGATTATCACTTTGCGTTCACCTGGAAAAATCAATAGACAATTAGTGGATGAGCTTGTGAAGGGGGTACGTGAGTCTGGTTTTCCCACCGGTACACAAAAGCATCTGGTGGAAATAAGAATATATCATCATTCCGTGGTAGAGACTGATTTGAGCATCCATATCTATTGGAAATCAGAACCGGTGGGTCATGATAAAAGTCCTCTAGGATTAAGGTTTTCTTCTGCGTTAAGGAATCTGGGGCTGTTGTCTCATTCCGTATGGGTTCAGACAATTGCCGTCGAATTTCCGCCGCAGGGTGGGGACGCCAGATCCCGGGACAGGGTCGCATCGGTGGGGTCGACGGCCAGAAATGGTCGTCGGGGAGGATGATCGTGAAAGCGAATATGTTTGCGATGAAATTACTTTTCAGTTTTATGTCGGAATAAGTCAAAAGCTGGTTCAAAATCAGGTTTTGACTAGCTTGTATTAATTCTTCCACAAGCACATTCTTAGATACGAGGCGTATTTTTTTCATGTTCCAAGAGAGGTAAAAGAGTGACTGAAAACGTGTCCGCAATTTTACTAGTAGCGGATAATAAACATGACGCGGAGTTTATGCTTAAGGCTCTTGAGAACTATAACCTTACCGATAAGATCAAGGTCTTTCACGATGGGGGGGAGGTACTGGAGTATATTTTTGCAACAGGCAAATATGCGGCATGTGATATTTGTAAGAAACTCAGGTTGATTATACTAGACTTAAAGTTGCCAAAGGTTGATGGCCTTGACGTTCTTCAGAGTATCAGGGTCAGTGAGAATGCGAGAATGATCCCTGTAGTAGTTTTCTCCTCGTCAACGGAAGACCGGGACAGGGTCGCATCAGTCGGGTCGATGGCCAGAAATGGTCGTCAGGGAGGATGATCGTGAAGGCGAATACGTTTTTGGTTTCACTGCTTTTTCTTGGGCTTGTTTCTTTATTCCCATTTGGAGACGGAGTTGCGGGAACTCTTCATGATATCAAGGCAAGGGGTAAACTGATCGTGGGAGTTAAAACCGACTACCCACCCCTTGGCTTCTTGGATGAGAAGGGGGTCAACAAAGGACTCGATATTGATATTGCCAGGGCCCTTTCAAAAGAGCTGTTTGGAAACGAAGATGCGGTTGAATTCGTATCCGTCACTTCAGAAAACCGTATTCCGCTGCTAACTTCAAAGAAGATCGACCTTATCGCGGCCACTTTGACTATCACGGAGCAGAGAAGGAATGATGTCGATTTCAGTATCCCGTATTTCATAACCGCGCAGACAATGCTGGTTAGAGCAGACAGCAAAATTACAAGATACGAGGACCTGGCAGGGAAAAAAGTGGCTACCATCCGGGGTTCAACGGGAGACATTGCTATCGCAGAACTGATTCCCGATGCGCAGCGGATTATATTCGAGGGCAACTTCGAAGCCCTGCAGGCCCTGAAAGAGTATCGTGTGGAAGCATTCGTTCAGGATTTTGTCCTTCTCTATAAGCTTCTTGAGAAGAATCGAAGGTTAAAGATGGCTAGTTTGCAACTCTTTCGGCCGGGGCGATACGGACTTGCGGTCAGGAAAGGCGACACGGAATGGATCAACTTCATCAATGCAAGGCTAATAAAGATGAAGGAGACAGGTGAGTACGGGAGACTTTTGGATAAGTGGTTTGACCCTGTGGCAAAACTTCTCTGGATGTTAATTGAGCCCGAGAGCGAGCTCATGCGGCAGAAAGGAATCGCTGACCCGCAGAGAAGAGGGGGAAGCACACGGTAAATAGGGAAAGAGTATACGTAAGTTTGTGATCTTTTTTGGACAAGGAGATGCGAGATGAAAATAAGAGACTGCTTGATAACAATGGTTGTTCTAGTGATTGCCGTGGGGTTGCTGACACTGACAGTGAGGTCCTTTGCCGAGGGAGCTAACCCTGCGTCAGCAACCATCCCAATCTTCCCGTTGTTTGAGGTTCTGAACCCCGAGGGCGTCGTCCAGGTCGAATCGACAGTGAAATTAAATCCCCTTCCTTCCACCCTCGAAGGAAAGACCATCATGCTTCGCTGGAACGGTAAACACAATGGTGATCGTTTTCTCAATCGCATCGGGGAGCTTCTGATCAAGGAGGTAAAGGGTGTCAAGATTATCAGGTCCTGGGAGGTTGCTCCCGAAACCGTGGAGCCAATCACCGGCAGCCAGGAACGCAGTATGGACCTCATGAAGAAGCTGGCTGCCTACAAGCCGGACCTGGTGATCGGCTCTCAGGCTGATTGAGGGGCCTGCACGTCATGGCTGGTAGTTGACCAGCTGAATCTTGAACGAATGGGTATACCTACGGTCACCGTGGCTTCATCAGAGTTTGTGGCGCTGGCACGAGACACGATGCGGAGCCTCGGTGTCGCCGATGCGCGCTTTGTCGTGGTTCCTCACCCGATGGGTATGATTTCTGAAGCCGAGATACAGAAGAAGGCGGAGAATGCCTTCGCCGAGCGTTTCACCGTCGCCCAGTGGAAGCCTTCCGGTAAGTTCCCTGAAATGAAGCCCGCGTATCCGGCCGGACGGTTTACCTTCAGGGGCAGCGTGGAAGAACTGAACAGCCTCTTCTTCACCAAGGGCTGGTCGCTTGGACTCCCGATCGTTCCCCCGACCCCGGATCGCGTCAATGAGATGCTCAAGGGAACGAGCCTCGCGCCGGACTATGTGATCGGAAAAGTGCCACCCCGCATGGGCGCGCTCACGGTCGAGCTGGTGGCTGCGCACGCAGTCATGGCAGGGTGCAAGCCGGAGTACATGCCGGTGCTCATAGCGGCCCTCCGTGCCATGCTCGATCCGCGAGCTAACTGGAGGGGCGCAACGACGACCACGGGCACCACAAGTCTTCTGGTCATTGTTAACGGGCCCATCGTGCGGGAGATCGGCATTGCCTCGAGCCAGGGGGCAGCGGGGGCACAACACCATGCTAATGCCTCCATCGGCTATGCACTTAACCTTATCGCTCAAGTTGTTGGCGGCGCGAAGACGCCTTCACCCAAGAAGTCAACATTGGGCACGCCGGCCAATTTCGTTCCGTGGATCTTCGGGGAAAACGAGGACAGGCTGCCCCAGGGTTGGGAACCCTTCCACGTGAAGCGCGGGTTTAAGAAGACGGACAGTGTGGTGACCGTGATGGCCATCTATCCACCGGTCGAGAACATTGATCACTGGAGTGTCACACCCGAGGAGCACCTCACCTGGTGGGGTCACCTGGCCACACCCCTCGTGAGCATCGGCGGGCCGTGCTGGATCAGTCAGATGGACCAAATACACCTTGTGGGCATCGGCCCTGAGCACGCCCAGTTGGTTGCTGATGCGGGCTGGACGGCCGAGCACTACGGGAAGGTGTTCTGGGAAAAGGCACGCCTTCCGTTCTCCGTGTGGCCCAAAGGTTGTCCCAACGTGGACCTCCTCATCAAGAAGCTCGGCTCCCTGGGGCCGGATACCCCGGTGCCGATCACCTTCTCCCCTGATCACATTCAGACGCTTATCGCGGGCGGAGCAGGGAAGCACTCTCACTATTTCGCACCATTCCCAAGCTGCTTTCCGGTGAGCGTGAAGGTAGAGAAATGACCATGAAGACAGAAGAACGCGCGGTTATGCGGAAAGTATTTTCCGGATGCGACCGTTACGCTAAAGGAGGAAGAACATGAATCGAATGGCCAGGCTGCTAGTCGTGCTAGTGCTCGCTTCCCTTCTGGGGCCTCATCTTACCGTGGCTGAGGAGTTTCGCTACATGGAATCTGAGGAACTCCTCAAGCAGATGGAGGCCAAGGCGGACATCGTGCTCTTAGATGCTCGGTCGGCGGAGGATTATGCGAAGGCTCATATCAAAGGCGCTCAGAACTATGCTGGCATAGAAGTAGAAAGCCTTGACCTTCCGCACAGCAGGCCAATAGTTATCTATTGCGATTGTAATGGAGAAGAGCTTTCCATGTATCTGGCGATGCGGCTTATCAAGAATGGCTATAAGCCGGGGAGCATCTTCGTCTTAAAAGGTGGATGGTACAAGTGGCTGGAATTGGGTTATCCGGTTGACAAAGGGAACTAACAGTTGCTCCAGAAACATGGCAGTTTCAGCATATTAATTAATTTGTAGGCCCTACTTTGGGGTTACCTAGGAGGATGCAATGACATATATTTCGCGCTTGGTATCTCTCCCTTCGGTGTTCTTAATTCTTGTCTTGATCGCTTCCTGTTCGTCTGGAACAAAGCCGGAATCTAAAATTGACCCTGTTTCAGTTGTAATCGGGAATGTGCATCATGGTGAGTATAACCAGCCGATCTTTGTAAGCGGCTCAGTCGTCTCGCCCGATGCGCCTTCCACGCTGACGTTCCTTGTTCCCGGTAAAGTCGTTTTTGTGGGCCCGCGGGAAGGCGATTACGTCAAAAAAGGACAGAAACTAGCGGAGGTTGACCCGCTTGATTATCACCTGACTGTTGCAGCGGCTGCAGCTCAGCTGGATCAGGCCAAAGTGGGACTGCGGCGGGCGGAAGAAGAATACGGAAGAATGAAATTTCTTTATGATTCGAAAAGCCTTGCGCCTAATGATTTCGAAAAATTCCAGGCCTCACTGGATGCCGCCCGGGAGCAGGTCCGTCAGGCGACGGCCAATGATGGACTGGCGAAGAAACGTCTTTCCGATGCAACTCTGGTTGCCCCCATCGATGGCTACATTGACATGCGCGGCATAGAGCCGGGCGAAACGGCTGCACCCGGAAGACCTGTTTTCCGCATAGTCCGGCTCAATCCCATAGAGGTCAACGTCGGCGTTCCGGAAACAGACCTTCATCTTGTGCGGGTCGGCCAAAAGGCCGTGGTCACGTTGCCTGCCCTGCCGGGTCAATCTTTTGAAGGCACCCTTCGCATTATCAATGTCGGTGCCGACCCGGGCACGAGGACCTATATGGCGCGCATAGTACTGCCCAACCCCAAGCACGTATTAAAAGTTGGGATGGTGGCGGAGGTGAGGATTGCAGGCGACCGGAAGATATCAACAACGACCGTGCCTGGTGAAGCAATAGTCCGCGACGCCCAGGGGGCAACTATAGTTTTCGTTTACTATCCCGAGCATCAGCGTGTGTACAGTAAACGGGTGAAGGCAGGCGCACTTTACGGCAACGAAGTGGAGATTCGAGAAGGTCTTTCAGGAAACGAATCAATCGTTCTTGCCGGTCAGGATTATCTCCGCGACGGCGTGCCGGTTACAATAGCGAGCCGATCCGCAGAAAACGCTTCTCATAGCAACAGGAAAACAGCGCCATGAATCCCATCAAAAGCGCACTGCGCTACCCCTCTGTAACCATCATTCTCACCGTGATGGCAGTTGCTGTCGGGATTCACGCCCTTATGACTATGCCGAGGACCGAAGATCCTACCGTCACAATCCGAACAGGTATTGTAATTGCTCAATATCCCGGCGCTACCTCCGAGCAGGTGGAGAAGCAGGTCACAAAGACGATCGAAAAACATATTTTCAAGTTCCCGGAGGTCAGAAAGGAGCTGACCTATTCCACGAACCGCCCGGGTCTCGTCATTATCAATGTGGAACTGGAGGACTATGTCAAGAATGCGGATCTTTTCTGGGCAAAGCTCCGCAATGAAATGATTGAAACCCAACTGACGGAACTGCCCTCCGGTGTCCGCGGGCCGATTGTGAACTCTGATTTCGGCGACACCGTCGCCCTACTCATCGCAGTCCACGGGGAACGTTACGGGTACAGGGAACTGCGCGATTATGTCGACACGATACAGGACCGGTATCGGACCGTGCGTGATGTGGGAAAGATGATGCGTTACGGCGACCAGAGCGAGCAGGTATGGATCACAGGAAGCCTCGCGCGTCTGTCCCAGTATTTTGCGAATCCACTCCGCGTTATGCAGGCGCTGCAGCAGAGGAACATTATTGCGGAAACGGGAAAGGCCGAGACCAGCCAATCAAAGATCCCGATGAGAACAACGGGGCCGTTTACAACGGAAGACCAGGTCAGAAACGTCATGGTCGACGTTTCAAAATCAGGCGAGCCTGTCTATATCAAGGATTTCGCAAAGGTCGAGCGGCGCTACCAGGACCCGGTCTTTCTGGTCCGCTACGATGGAAAGCCGAGCGTACTGCTGTCCGTCGAAATGCAAAAGGGCAAGAATGTCACGGAATTGGGAGATCGCCTTAACGAAATCATGACCCAGCTTCGATCCCTGCTGCCTCCCGACATAAATGTCGATATTATCGCGGATCAGCCGACCATGGTCAAGGAGCGCATGACGAAGCTCAGTCATGAATTCATGCTTGCCATAGCCGCTGTCATTCTGGTGACTATCGTGCTTCTGCCTATCCGTGTTGCCGTCATTGCTGCCCTGGCAATCCCGATTACGCTCCTCATAACTGTGGGGATCATGAACGCCTTCCGCATTCCCTTGCACCAGGTATCGATTGCAGCACTCATAGTCGTCCTGGGTATCGTCGTAGATAACGCCATAATCATCGTAGACAATTATGTCGAGCTTCTGGATCATAAGGTACCGAGGGAGGAGGCGACGTGGCGCTCTGCCTCAGATGTCCTTGTCCCGGTTTTTGCTGCGACGGTAACCATCGTGTGCTCATTCTTGCCTCTGCTCATCCTCACGGGTACTGCCGGTGAGTTCATCGTTGCGCTCCCGCTCACCGTGACCATTGCCCTTATTGTTTCCTTTATTGTAGCCATCACGCTCACGCCTTTCCTTTGCAAGATTTTTATAAAAAAGGGACTCCACGACCACGAAGGCCCTTCCAAGAAGAAATCATTCAATCTCCTTGACACTCTCCAGAACGCATATGGGAAGGCGATTCTCTTTTTCATGAAAAGAAAAGCGCTGGCTCTGGCGGTCGGAGTTGGAGCGGTCTGTCTCGGTGCGATTCTTTTCAAACTTATACCGGGGCAATTCTTCCCTTCTGCCGAACGCAACCAGTTTGTTATTGATCTCTGGATGCGCCAGGGTACGCGTATTGAGGCAACGGATGCCGCCATGGGCCGGATCGAGAAGTATCTGGCCGGTCGTCCCGAAGTAACCCATTACGCGAGTTTTGTCGGGCAGAGCGCCCCGAGGTTTTACTACAACGTCAATCCCCAACAGCCCGATGCCGCCTACGGGCAGTTCATCGTCAACACCCGATCCGTAAAAGATACGCCTGTCTTTGTGGCCGACCTGCAGGAGAAATTGGGTGCTGTCGTTCCCGAGGCACTGGTTATCGCAAAGGAATTGCAGCAGGGATCGTCACAGGAGGCCCCAATAGAAATTCGGATTTCGGGTGACGACATGGCCACGTTGAAACAGATCGGAACGGAAGTGGAAGATATAGTTCGGGCAGTGCCTTTTTCCTTGTATGTGCATCGTGACTATTTAAATGACTCTTATATGGTCGATATAGACGTGAACAATGAACTGGCCAATCGTCTCGGCCTGACCAATGGTGCTGTCGCCCAGCAACTCTCAGGCGGATTTGATGGCCAACAGGCCGGGATCTTCTGGGAAGGAGACCGAGCGGTTACACTGCTCCTTCGCCTCGATAAGGACGAGCGCACTTCCTTTGACGATATTGGTAATGTCTACGTAACATCCCAGCTCACCCATGCGAGTGTGCCGTTGCGATCTATTGGCTCTGTCAAACCTGAGTGGCAGACGAGCCGCATCGTGCGCCGGAACGGCGTCAGGACACTTACGGTGCGCAGTTTCGTCAAGAAGGGGTTTTACGCTTCCGCCCTGCTTGACGCTGCTGCCCCGAAGATCGCGGCGCTTAAGCTGCCTCCCGGGTACCGCATCTATTACGGAGGAGAAAAATTCAATCAGGAGGACAATATGCCCCAACTGCTCGGCGCCCTTGGTATCAGTCTTGTAGCTATTTTTCTCGTTCTCATAGTCCAATTCCGGAATGTATCGGAGCCCCTAGTCATTATGACCTCCATACCATTATCGCTTTTTGGTGCAGCGTTTGGCTTGCTTGTTACCCATAACCCCTTCGGTTTCATGGCATTTATCGGCCTGATCAGTGTGTGCGGTATAGTGGTGCGAAATGCAATCATTCTCGTCGATTATGTTAACGAGAAGATCGCGGAGGGGCATGCTCTCGAGGAAGCAGCTACAGAAGCCGGACAACGTCGTCTTAGGCCGATATTTCTTACCACAATGGCTGCAGCCATGGGTATGACCCCAATGATTCTTTCGCGTTCGGCGCTTTGGAGCCCCCTTGCTTCCGTAATTGCCGTGGGACTCATTTTCTCGATGTTCTTCACGCTTCTCGTCGTACCGGTGCTCTATGTTGTCGTAAGATCGCGCATCAACAAGGCTCCTGCGGCCGCTCTCATGATTGCCATGGCGTTCCTCATTGGGGTACCCGGGCAAACCCTCGCCGAAACACGCAGGTTGACCCTCGATGAAGCGGTTACCCTTGCAGTGGCGCAAAACTCATCCCTTAAGATCGCCGGCGCAAGGGTCCAGGAGGGCCTCGAGAAAAGGAAGAGTGTCCGGTCGGACTATTTCCCCCATCTGTCGAACGACTCGACCTACTTCCATATTACGAATAACCAACTTGTTACCGTTCCCGCGGGCAGCCTGGGGACAGTGCCCGGTCTCGGCCCTTTTCCCACTCAGGAAACTACTATTAATCAGGGCTCCAATAACCCAGTTCTTGCCAATACCACGCTCACCCAGCCCCTGACCCAATTGCCAAAGATATACCAGGCGGACAAAATTGCCTATGCAGATCAGAAGATTGCAACGGCTGAATTGGATAAGGCCAGGACTGATGTTATCTTCGCCACCCATCGTCTCTACTATGGCCTGGTCATAGCCCGGAAACAGAAGGAAGCTGCTTCTGCCGCCGTCACGGCCGGTGAGCAAGCCCTCCGTGAGGCGAAAGACAATGTGGCTACCGGGAGTCAGCTCGAGGTCGCCGCTATCGGCAGCAGCGCGGTCCTCCTCCAGAACAGATATTCCCTGCTTTCCGCAGAGATTCAAATAGCCGATCTCAACTCGGAACTTAATGACCTTTTGGGTTTGCCCCTCGATACGGAAATAGAGCCTGTCGAGCCCTCCCCGCCGGAATCTACTGCAAATACCCGTGAAACATACGTGCAGGAGGCCATTGAAAAGAACCCGGAAATAAAAGCCGCACGGGAAAGCGTAAATAAGGCCGAGAGCGGAGTACGGGCTGCGCAACTTGACTATATCCCTGATATAAGCGCATTCGGAACGTATACTTATCAGGACGGCGCCCCCTTTCTGGACCACAATATCGGTATCGTCGGTGTGAAGATGACATGGGATATCTTCGATTGGGGTAAAAAGCGGGGTGTTCTAGGTCAACGCACGGCGCAACTCACACAGGCGAGCGAGAACCTTAACCGCGTTAAAAAACGGATCGAGGTAGAAGTTGACAAAGCATGCAGGAGGCTGGAACAGACAAAGCGCCTGATCGATGTCGCGCGCGAATCCTTGGCGATGCAAAAGGAAAACCTGAGGCTTAAAAGCGATGCTTTAAAATCAGGGACGGTTACGGAGAGTCAATACGCCACAGCGGTTGCTTCAGCGAAGAAGGCAGAGTATGAGCATCTGCAGGCTCTTCTTGGTTACTGTCTCGCCATCGCGGATCTCAAGCGTATAGTCGCTTCGTACACCAGTCCTTGATGACATCTGGCAACGCCGCTTGAGGGTATCCTCTGCTATGAATGAGCAGACCATGGAGATTAAAATAGTGAGTACGATCATAATTTCTTTGATAACTTTTGTGTTCACTTTTGCCGGGTCGCTGTGCGGTCTGTTCCTCCGGTCTATGGGAGGAATATAGTATGAACGGTCTAAATGCAAGCTTCTCGCCGGAATCGGTTGCCATCATAGGAACCTCCAACACATCTGGCGAGCTGGGCGTGAAGAGCGGTAAGGGATGCTATACATATCCTAATCCTGAATTTCTCCAGCCCGATTTCTTGAATCCAAAAAAATAACGCCATTTCAACAAGGAGAACACATATGAAAGAGAAAGCTGTAATTACGGCGGCCATAACAGGGAGCATTCATACCCCGACGATGTCGAAATATTTGCCGATCACGCCCAAGCAGATCGCGGACGATGCGGTACGGGCCTATGAGGCGGGGGCGGCGGTCTGCCACATCCACGCCCGTAATCCTGAAACTGGAGCGGCAGTCCCGGACGTGAACCTCATGAAGGAGATCATCACGAATATAAAGAGCCGCTGCAACATAGTCGTCTGCATCACAACGGGCGGGGGGCTGGGGATGACGGCTGAGCAGAGGCTCATTCCCGTTGCCACCTTCAAGCCCGAACTGGGTTCGTTTAATGCCGGTTCGGTCAACTTCGCTCTCTTTCATGCTCTTGATCGGTACAAGGATTTCAAATTCGACTGGGAGAAACAGTACCTGGGCTTCACGGAGGATTTCATCTTCCCCAACACCTTCAAGTCCATGCGGGAATTTGCGGCCATCTTCCAGGCCAACGACACGAAGCCGGAATTCGAGGTCTATGACTCCGGCATGATCAACAACGTCGCCTTCATGATCGAGAGGGGTCAGGTGAAGAAGCCCGTCTACATTCAGTATGTCATGGGGGTCCTCGGCGGCATCACTCCGAGTCCGGAGAACCTGATGTTCCTGGTTGACTACACGAAGCGGCTCATCGGGGCAGAGAATTTCGAGTTTTCCGTCTGTGTGGCTGGGCGCGCCCAATTCTCCATCTGTACCCAGTCTCTCCTCATAGGCGGCAACGTCCGTGTAGGCCTGGAGGACAACCTTTTTCTTGACAAGGGGGTCATGGCAAAGAGCAGTGCGGAACAGGTCGCCAAGATCGCGCGTATAGCCCGTGAGCTGGGCATAGAACCAGCCACACCCGATGAAGCAAGAAAGATCCTGCGTCTCAAAGGGATCGACAAGGTAAATTTCTGAAGAACTGATGGTAAGAAACACAGCTAAACTTTAAATGTCATACACGTTCTGGGGGCAGGCAAATCCAACCAACGCTGTATCATGTCATGCCGAAAGAGGTGCAGAATGGCTGATAAAATAAATCCCGCAAATCTTGAAAAATACACCAGGGCCTTTGCCCTAAAAGATGGTTCAATGATAAATTTGAGGGCAATCAGGATTGATGATGAAGATAAGCTGCTGTCTTTTGTTAATCGGCTCAGCAGCCGTAGCAAATATCTGCGATTTTTTGATATGACCACTTGGTCAAAAGAGGACAGTCACCGGTACGCTACCGTTGATTACAATGACAGGTTTGCCGTAGTGGCTATACATGGAGAGGGGACGGAGGAAATAATAATAGGGGTCGGGCGTTATTGGAGGCCTCCCGCTTCTCATACGGCGAGAATAGCCTTTGTCGTTGAAGATTCACATCAAAAGAAGGGCATTGGGTCGAGCCTATTTGAGCTGCTGGTCTACATAGCCAAGGAACATGGTATTGATACTTTTGAAGTGGAGATACTTAACGAGAATACAGAAGTAACCAAAATGATGCAGCAAAGCGGATATGAGCTGGTCAATAAATCGCAGGGGCCCCGCAGTTGGAAGGGGACTTATAGTATTATTCCGACTTCTTATGTTGAAATCAAATATGCGGAACGGGAGAAAAGAGCATCGATCGCTTCGATTGACAGGTTTATGAAGCCCAGGTCAATAGCGGTGCTGGGTGCATCCAATAAGCCCGGCATCGGCAATGCTGTTGTCAAAAATCTGATTACCTATGGTTACACGGGTATCGTCTATCCCATCAATCCCAAAGTAGAGGTTGTTTCGTCGATTAAAACGTATCCATCCATTATGGATGTTCCGGGTGAAGTCGACCTTGCGGTAATCGTTGTTGCCGCTGAAAAAGCCCAGCCGCTGGTTGAAGAATGCGCTCGAAAGGGTGTCAAGGGCTTGGTGGTCATCACAGCCGGATATTCGGAGATGGGCGGAGAAGGTATTGAAAGAGAAAAAAAACTTATCAATACCGCTCGGGCCTATGGCATGCGCATCATCGGCCCCAACTGTCTCGGCATTTTCAATATGAATCCCAATATAAGCATGAATGCCTCATTTGCACCCATTTTCCCGCTCCATGGCAAAGTCGCCTTCGGCACGCAAAGCGGCGCGCTGGGCGGTGCCATCCTGCGCTATTGTTCGATGATAGGCTTGGGATTATCCAATTTCGTCAGCATCGGCAACCGCGCGGATGTCTCGGACAACGAGCTTTTGCAGTACTGGGCGGAAGATAAGGATACGAATATTATCCTGCTTTATCTTGAGTCTTTTGGAGATCCCCGAAGATTCGCCCGCATTGCCCGTAAAACCACAGCCAAGAAACCTGTCCTTGTCGTAAAAGGCGGACGTTCCTCCGCAGGCGCCCGTGCAGCGGCATCACACACAGGGGCAATGATGTCGGCCGATATTGTCAGCGATGCGCTGTTCAGGCAGGCCGGCATGATTAGATGCGACACGCTGGAAGAATTGTTCAATACAGCAACTTTTCTAGCTAACCAGCCTCTACCGAAAGGCAACAAAGTAGCGGTGCTGACCAATGGAGGCGGTGCGGGCATTATGGCTGTAGACGCGCTATCCGCCAAAGGCTTTCAGTTTCCCATCCTTTCGGAAAAAACAAGAGATGAATTGAAATCATTCCTGCCACCAAAAGCAAGTTACCTTAACCCTATTGATACGACAGCTGCGGTTTCACCGGATCAATATCAAAGAGCCCTGAAACTCTTACTGGAAGAAGATATTGACGCTGTGGTCGTGATTTACATCCCGCCAATGCAGGAACTATTTGATTCAATGGCTGTCGCTATCGGGCAGTTTGCACCTGAATACCGTAAAAAGGGGATTCCTATAATGGCTTCGTTTCTGGGCTTCGAGCAAACGAAGGGAGAAAGGACACTTATTGGATCCTCCACGGAAGGCTACATCCCCATATACACTTTTCCGGAAGCAACCGCTTTTGCCCTCGCAAGAGCCTATGAATATTACGACCATTTAAGGCAGTCGACAGGGGAAATACCGAAGTTCGACGACATTGACAAAGAGTCAGCCAAAAACATCATTGAAACAGCGCTGAAGAATAGCCAATATGGCCCCACATGGCTGAACTCCGAGGAAATATCCGATCTTTTTGCCGCTTACGGCATCCGTTCCGCTCATTCCAGAATCGCCCTGACAGCAGAAGCCGCCGCGGAAGCCGCCAACCGCATCGATTATCCCGTAGCCCTGAAGCTCTTCTCTCCCACAATCACCCATAAGACCGATGTCGGCGGTGTCATGCTGAATTTGAAATCAGCGGGCGAAGTTATAGACGCCTATAATCAGATCAGCGAGAACATCGCGAAACTATCCAGAAGTAGTGAAATGAAAGGCGTCACCGTCCAAAAAATGCTGTCCGGCGGTGTTGAACTAATCGTCGGCGTCACACAGGATAAAAATTTGGGCCCCTTAATCATGTTCGGATTGGGCGGTATTTATGCGGAACTCTTTAAAGACGTCAATTTCAGGATCCATCCTTTGACGGATATTGATGCGCAAGAGATGATCAATGCTTTTAAAGCGCGTAAAATCCTGGACGGCTGGAGAGGAGCTCCGCCGTCGGATATTGCCGCTATCAAGGATCTACTGCTGAGAATTTCGGCCCTGATAGAAGACATTCATGAGATACAGGAAATGGACTTGAATCCGATCATGGTGATGGAAACCGCTCAGGGCTGCTACGTGGCCGACGCCCGTATATCCATCGCACCCGTATCTTGAGATGCCAACAGGG
Source organism: Syntrophales bacterium (assembly GCA_049512055.1). Taxonomy (GTDB): domain Bacteria; phylum Desulfobacterota; class Syntrophia; order Syntrophales; family UBA2185; genus Fen-1135. The sequence goes on from JBEKXK010000008.1 coordinate 30,584, forward strand.
AATGAGACAGGAAAATCCACAGGGAGGTCAAAGGATCATGGAGTCATTGGCATGAGTGAATTAGCGCCGTTACTTGAGCGATGGGCGAATTTCTATCTCCTCACGGCGGCGGCGGCCGCGACTCTGATCGGTCTGTTGTTTGTCGTAATCGCGCTCGCCGCTCAGCGAGGGCATAGAGACACCGCTAAGATTCATATATACCTTACGCCCACCGTTATCTATTTTGCTTCTGTACTATGCCTTGCCGCGCTTCTGACCTTCCCGAACCACACTCGGCTCACGGCCACTCTTTGCATTTGTCTCGTGGGTGTCGTCGGCTTAGTTTACTCGGGGTTCTTGTTTATCGGGCGAGACGTTAAGAAAAGTTACTACGACTTGCGTCACCTGATCCCTCACGCGGTTTTTCCATTTGCGGCATACGTACTCCTTGTATTGGGCGGAGTCCTATTACTCGATGACCCCCAACGCGGACTCACCTTGGTGGCTGCCGGCATGCTGTCATTGCTTGCGGTTGCTATCCACAACTCGTGGGCCATCGCCATCGGGGTCGTCTCAACCCCTCCTGACCGACATTAGCGTCAGCGTGAGAGGATTTGTAAATGAAAATCTGAAGCCATTGAACTTTTAAACCACTTCTGTGCAAATTCAACTGGTACAGTTTTTGGGGAGCTTTCAAATGGCAGAATTCTAACTTAACATGGAAACCCGGAGTAGCCTTAGCTTTCTAAAATTATTTAATTGCAGGTGCGACAAATACTATCCTTTTCACCTCTTCTTCCTGAAATGTTGCATTTCTAATTTTGTCTACACCCAAGCATGCTGCGCTTCCGGATCAAGAAACTGGGCATAAGGAGGTGTCATGGTCCCTGTTGAGAAAAGCGGAAGGAGTTCTCCTCTCGGCGCCACGATCATTGACGACGGGGTCAATTTCAGCATCTTCTCCCGCAATGCCTCGGGCGTAGAATTGCTGCTCTTTGAGCGGGAAGACGACGCGCGGCCTACTGCCGCGATACGCCTCAATCCCGCTGCCAACCGCACGTATCACTACTGGCACGTGTTTGTGCCGGGGGTGAAAGCAGGACAGATCTATGGGTATCGGGCCGAAGGGCCGTGGGATCCCGCCAACGGGATGCGATTTGACCCCTCCAAGGTCCTCCTGGACCCTTATGGCCGCGGCGTGGTTGTCCCGAAGAATTACAGCCGCAACGCTGCCCGCGGCAAGGGGGACAATGCTGCGACAGCCATGAAGAGCGTGGTGGTAGATGCAGGTTCATACGATTGGGAAGGTGATGCGCCCCTGAAACACCCTTCGTCGCGGACCATCGTGTACGAGATGCACGTGGCGGGTTTCACCCGCCACCCTAGTTCCGGCATCGGCGAGACGACACGCGGGACATTTGCTGGGGTGATTGAGAAGATTCCGTACCTCCAGCAACTCGGCATTACAGCCGTCGAACTGCTGCCCGTGTTCCAGTTCGACGTCCAGGATGCTCCTCCGGGACTGGTCAACTACTGGGGGTACCAGCCGGTCTCGTTCTTTGCGCCCCACCAGGCGTACAGCTCCCGCCAGGATCCGCTCGGCCCGGTGGACGAATTTCGCGACATGGTCAAGGCGCTGCACAGGGCAGATATCGAGGTCATCCTGGACGTGGTGCTCAACCACACCTCGGAAGGCGACCACAACGGGCCAACGCTGAGTTTTCGCGGGCTGGACAACACTATCTACTACATCCTCCGCCAGGACCGATCGCGCTACGCCGACTACAGCGGGTGCGGGAACACGCTTAACGCAAATCATTCCATCGTTCGCCGCATGATCGTGGATAGCATCTGCTATTGGGTGGAACAAATGCACGTGGACGGTTTTCGGTTTGATCTCGCGTCGATTCTGGCTCGAGACGAGTCCGGGCAGCCCATATCCAACCCGCCGGTGCTATGGGACATCGAGTCGGACCCGTCGCTCGCGGGCACGAAGCTCATCGCCGAGGCGTGGGATGCGGCCGGGCTCTACCAGGTGGGCACCTTTATCGGCGACAGCTGGAGGGAATGGAATGGAAGATTCAGGGACGACGTACGAAGCTTTCTCAGGGGAGATCGGGATACGATCACAAAATTTGCATCACGTCTGCTCGGCAGTCCCGATATCTATGGACATAAGGAGCGCGAGCCGGAGCAGAGCATCAACTTCGTAACCTGCCATGACGGATTCACGCTTAATGACCTCGTCTCATATAACAGCAAGCATAACGAAGCAAACGGGCAGGAAAACCGGGACGGCAGCCATGACAATATGAGTTGGAACTGTGGCATCGAGGGGCCGACGGATGATCCCTCCGTCGAGCGGATCAGAAATCAACAGGTAAAGAACTTTTTTGCAGTCACACTGCTTGCGGCCGGGGAGCCATTGCTTCTTATGGGCGATGAGGTGCGCAGGACGCAGGTTGGCAACAACAACGCGTACTGCCAGGATAACGAGGTGAGTTGGTTCGACTGGGGCCTTACCGAAAAGCACGCCGACGTGCTCAGGTTCGTCAAGCACCTCATTGCCGGCCGGCTGCAGAGGGACGAATCACTGGAGGACCCGGGCCTGACCCTGAATCAGCTCCTCCTCCTCCATCAGTCGAAAATAGCCTGGCACGGAGTGAAGCTCAACCAGCCCGACTGGGCTGTGGACTCCCATGCTATTGCCTTCACACTGAGAAGCCTGAGGGGAAGATTCATGATTCACATAATGGTGAATGCATACTGGGAGCAACTGACATTCGAGGTCCCGCCCCTTGCAGAGTCTGCGGGCCATGACTGGATGCGCTGGATCGACACCGCGCGGGAATCGCCTGACGACATCTGCGACTGGGACGAGGCAGTTCCGGTCGCAGAACCCATATGCCATGTGCAGCCTCGTTCACTGGTGGTCCTTGTCGCATGGCTGCTGAACAATGGAAGACGCTAAGGTTGACGCGCGTGAGAAGACAAGTCACCTTTGATACCAATCTCTTTTAAACGGAGGAACCTATGCCGATAGCTGATTACAAGATCTACCATGAGATGCTCGCAAGAGCTCGTAAGGGACATTATGCCTATCCCGCCATCAATGTAACATCGCTTACGACGGCAAATGCAGTGCTCAAAGGTCTCGCAGAGAGCAGGAGTGACGGAATTATTCAAGTCTCTACAGGGGGCGGGGCATTCGCCTCGGGGTCATCGGTCAAGGACATGGCCCTTGGCGCTATTTCCATTGCCGAGCACGTCCATCGCGCAGCGGAACGGTACCCGATTTATGTCGCCCTTCACACCGACCACTGCCAGGCAGACAAACTCAATAAACTTGTTATTCCTCTTGTGGAGGAGACTGAGCGGCGCAGGGCAGCTGGCAGACCGAACCTGTTCAACAGTCATATGTTCGACGGAAGCGCGCTGCCGCTCAAGGAGAACCTCGATATCGCTGCCAAACTCCTGGAAAGGTTTCAGAAGAATGAGCTTGTCCTGGAGATTGAGGCCGGCGTCGTCGGTGGAGAGGAGGATGGGGTTAAGGGTGAGGCAGGCGCCAAGCTCTACACTACCCCTGAGGACACCCTCGAAGTTGCCCGACGCCTCAATTCGATAAAGGGCGCCCACTATCTCCTTGCTGCAACATTCGGCAATGTCCACGGCGTCTATAAACCGGGCCATGTGAAGCTTAAACCTTCGATACTGAAGGACTGCCAGGATGCTGTCGTCAATCATTTTGGCGAGGAAGCCCGGTTCTATCTGGTGTTCCACGGCGGCTCAGGTTCGGAACTGAGCGACATACATGAGGCAATCGAGTATGGCGTCGTCAAGATGAATGTCGATACGGACACGCAGTACGCCTTTACACGCCCGATAGCGGACCATATGCTTAAAAACTATAACGGCGTGCTGAAGGTGGATGGAGATGTGGGTGATAAGAAGGCCTATGATCCACGCATATATCTTACGCTTGCAGAATCTGGTATGGCAGAGCGTGTCAGGAAGGCAGTAACAGAACTCAGAGCTGTCGGAACCACGATGTTTAAGGGATAATAAGGAGGCGTATGGAAAAGGCCCTGGATTTTACGATACAACGGCTTGGCGAGTGTACTATTCCGTCTCCCATGAGCGGGGTGCGGTTCGTCGGTGAGGAGCATGTCCTCTATGATAGCGATCTCAATGCGATAAGACGTTATCTCGACGCCGGAAATGAGCCGCCGAGATTTGAGGTAGCAGGTCCGAGGAAGAAAATATTTTTCGACCCGTCAAAACTTGCCTGTGGCATTGTTACCTGTGGCGGTCTCTGTCCGGGGCTGAACGATGTGATACGGTCTATCGTCCTAAGCCTCCATCATCACTACGGGGTGCGGACCGTTTATGGTTTTCCTTACGGATATGAAGGGCTGGTGCCGAAATTCAGACACCAGCCGGTCATGCTCAACCCCCAGGTGGTGGCACAGATCAACGAGATGGGCGGCACCATACTTGGATCGTCACGCGGCAATCAGGACGTCTCAATGATGGTCGATACCCTGGAGCGTATGGGGATCGGCATCCTCTTCTGTATTGGCGGGGACGGTACGCAGCGGGGCGCCCATGCGATCAGCGAGGAAGCCAAGAAGCGTGGTCTCAAACTCAGCGTGATCGGTATCCCAAAAACTATAGACAATGATATTTCCTACGTCCAGGTAACATTCGGTTTCGAGACTGCCGTTTCTGAGGCAAAAAAGGCGACCTATGCCGCACACGCAGAGGCTGTTGGCGCACGCAACGGCATCGGCTTGGTAAAGCTCATGGGACGGGACTCCGGCTTCATTGCTGCCTTCTCCGTGCTGGTGGATAACCAGGTAAACTTTTGTCTGATACCAGAGATATCTTTCACGCTGTATGGCCTGCTAGGCGCCCTGAAGCAGCGGCTCGATCGGAGAGGTCATGCCGTCATCGTCGTTGCCGAAGGAGCAGGCCAGGAGCTTTTCGAGGCCTCAGGTGAGCGGGACGCTTCGGGCAATATCAAATACGGCGATATAGGGATATACCTGAGAGACGCGATAAGAGACTATTTCAGGCGGATCGGTATGGAGATCAATCTCAAGTATATCGACCCGAGCTATACGATCAGGAGTCAACCGGCGAATCCTCACGACTCAGCTTTCTGCCTGCTCATGGGGCATAATGCTGTACACGCAGGGATGGCCGGCAGGACCGACATGATTGTCGGCTTCTGGAACAATCAGTTCACCCATGTGCCGACGCAGCTCGCTGTTTCGGCACGCAAAAAGATTGATCCCACAGGTTGGATCTGGAGTGATGTTCTTGCATCAACCGGACAGCCGGCCGTGATGAAGTGAATGAATCAGAAATATGGACTCTTGCAGGAAGGAGCCAGAGCACCATGATACTTCCCCGTAATAAAACAAAGATCGTTTGTACAATAGGTCCGGCCTCGGAATCAGCCGAGGTCATGGAAAGGATGATACAGGCAGGCATGAACATAGCCCGCCTCAATTTCTCGCACGGCAGTTTCGAAAGCCACCGCACAGTGGTGAGGAACCTGCGAGCAGCGGCCCGTACCGCGGGAAAGCGGGTAGCGATCATGGCTGACCTTTCCGGCCCCAAGATGCGCATCGGAAATCTCGTGCAGGAGCCCGTGGAACTGAAGCCCGGAGACTGCTTTGTACTGACCATAGACGATATTGTCGGAGATGCGGGACGGGCTTCGGTCACTTTCAAGAGGCTGCCGCAGGCGGTCAAGGTCGGGGACATGCTCTTTTTGAATGACGGAATCATTCAGCTCGATGTCTCTGCGGTCAAGGGCAATGATGTAATCTTCAGGGTGATCGTGGGCGGCGAGCTGCGGTCCCGAAAGGGACTCAATCTCCCCGGTATAAATCTCGGAATCAGCGCCTTTACCAAACGTGACCACGAATGTCTGAAGTTCGCTGCGGAAGAGGGCATTGACGCGGTCAGCCAGTCCTTTGTCGAGACTGGTGCCGACATCAGGGCTGTGCGTCAGGCTGCCGACTCCCTGGACTACCATCCCTTCATCATCGCCAAGATCGAGCGCTCCAATGCCCTCGATCACATGGATGATATTCTCGATGCCGCAGACGGCATTATGATTGCTCGCGGGGATCTCGGTGTGGAAGTCCCGATAGAGAAGATCGCCATCATCCAGAAGGACCTCATGAGACAGGCCAACAGAAGGGTAAAGCCCGTTATTACGGCAACGCAGATGCTTGAATCCATGACTGAAAACAGGCGGCCGACTCGCGCTGAGGTCACAGACGTCTCAAACGCCATCCTCGACGGTACCGATTGCGTCATGCTCTCAGGAGAATCTGCCATGGGCAAATATCCGGTTGACGCGGTAGAAATGCTGGCCAAGATCGCTGCTGAAGTCGAGCCACAGAGACGACGGGTCACGGTCAGTGATCTGTATGAGGGGATCGATATCAGAAGCAGGATCAAACCAGCTCATCTTATCGCCCTCGCGGTTGAAGCAAGTCTCAAATATTTGTCTCCGGCCGCAGTGTTTACACCGACACACAGCGGCACAACCGCCCGGAGCCTGTCTCTTTTCAGGATGCCTGTCTGGATTGTGGCAGTGAGTTCTTTTGATCAGACCTGTCAGAACCTCGTCTTTTCCAGTGGAGTACATCCGGTGTGCGAGCCCGATCACCCTGACGACTGGAATACCTATGTCAGAGGATGGATTGAAAGCCATCAGGTGAAAGGTTATATCGCTGTCCTGACGGAAGGGCCTTCATCTAAGCATCCCGAAGCGAACAACCGTATGGAGATTATCGATCTCAGGGATAAGCACTGTGAGGCCTTGGAACCACCCTTTTTGGAAGCGGCCGTTGAAGGGGAACTTTACAAAATCAAAACAATATGACTCAAGGAGGTCTGTATGGCTACAAAAGTTGCAATTAACGGATTCGGAAGGATCGGAAGGCTCGCCTTTCAAGCGATGGTCGAACAGGGGCTTGTTGGAAAAGAGTTGGACGTTGTGGCTGTCGTGGATGTAAGCACCAACGCGAAATATCTTGCCTACCAGTTGAAGTATGATTCCATCCATGGCCGATTTCCTAAAACCCTTTCTACAGAGAAGAGCAGTCCCTCTGCAGAAGAAGCCGACGTTCTTATCGTCGACGGACACAAAATCAGATGCGTGGCAGCGACCAAAACACCCGATCTTCTTCCGTGGCGGGACCTCAGCGTTGAATATGTGATCGAGTCCACCGGCCTTTATACAGACGCAGAGAAAGCGAGTCTTCATTTAAAGGCAGGAGCCAAAAAAGTGATCATCACGGCACCTGCGAAAGGGGAGGTGAAAACGTTCGTCATGGGCGTCAATGAAGAAGAATATGATCCGAAGAAACATCACATCGTCTCCAATGCCTCCTGCACGACGAACTGTCTCGCCCCCATCGTGCATGTGATCCTCAAGGAAGGGATCGGCATCGACAAAGGAGGGATGACGACGATCCATTCCTACACGGCCACGCAGAGGATCGTGGACGGCCCTTCAAGAAAGCTCTGGCGGGAAGGCCGGGCGGCGGCCATGAATATCATCCCTTCCAGCACCGGCGCGGCCAAGGCCCTTCATGAGGTGATTCCTGAGGTGAAGGGAAAGCTCATCGGGATGGCGTTTCGCGTTCCCACCCCGGACGTCTCCGTCATCGATTTGACGTTCCGATCGACGAGAGTGAGCACGATCGAAGAGATCGACGCCCTGATGAAGAAGGCCTCGGAGTCTTATCTGAAGGGGATCCTGGAATACACGGACGAAGAGATTGTGTCCACCGATCTGATTCATTCGAAAAGCTCTTCCGTCTATGACTCCCTCACGACCATTCGGAACAATTTCAAAGGGGAGCAGAGCGGATTCAAGATCATTTCCTGGTACGACAACGAATGGGGGTATTCAAACCGGGTGGTAGATCTTCTCCTATACATGGTATCCAAGAAGGCTTGACAATCTGCAAGGGAAAGAAGAAGTGATGACGTTGGGTGTTCTCAATTTTGCGGGTTTCGAGGTTAGGGGTGAGGTCGCATTCCCTCTCCACCCCGAAGTCAACAACCGCATGGAGATCATCGATTTGAAGCAGCAAAATCGCAGAGATGGAGTGCTGGAGTAATGGGAACGAGGGTCTGAAATGAAAGTCGGAATTGTGGGTTGTGGGTTTGTGGGCAGTTCAGGGGCCTATGCCATGGCCCTCAAGGGCACGGTGAGCGAGATCGTCCTCGTTGATCTCAATCAGAAGCTGGCCCAGGGTCAGGCCGAGGATATCCTTCACGCGACCCCCTTTTCACATCCGGTACGTGTTATGGCTGGAGACTATCCGCAGCTTGATGGCGCCGGGGTGGTCGTTCTAGCCTGTGGGGTGGGCCAGCGTCCCGGGGAGACACGCCTTCAGCTTCTCGAAAGGAACGTGGAGGTGTTCAAAAAGGTCATTCCACAAGTCCTTCAATTCGCGCCGGAGGCGTTGCTCCTGGTCGTCTCCAACCCGGTCGATGTGATCACCCAAGTAGTAACCAGGCTTTCGGGGATCAAATCGGCCAAGGTGATTGGAAGCGGAACCATTCTGGACACGGCCCGCTTTCGCGCCCTCTTGGGGGAGCACCTAGGGGTGGCGCCCGTTTCGGTTCATGCCTACGTCCTTGGAGAACATGGGGACTCCGAGGTTATTGTCTGGTCGAGTGCGAAAGTGGGCGGGGTCTCCATCCATGATTATGCAACGCAGATGGGGGTGGGTTTGACGGAAGAAAGGAAATCGCGGATCGACGACGGGGTGCGACATGCCGCCTATCGCATCATCGAGAACAAAGGGGCCACCTACTACGGTATCGGGGCGGGGATTGCACAGATCGTCCAGGCCGTTCGCGACGACGAGCGCCGGGTCCTTACCGTTTCGAGCCTCACGACCGACATGGAGGAATTCAAAGGGATCTGTCTCTCCCTTCCCCGCGTGGTGGGACTGAAGGGGATCTTGACTGAACTCCGGCCTGACCTCTCGATCGAGGAACATCTTGTGCTTAAAAAGAGCGCAGAGGTCCTGAAGGAAGCTGCAGTTAGTCTCAACATGCTGTAGAGACAAGAAGGGAGGGGATTATGAGAACGGTAGACCAGAGAAATTGCCCGGCATCGAGTCCCTGAAGAGAAAAAATTGAAGGAGGAAAATGACAGTTCATGAACTTGCCGGTAAGCCGGCGCCGAGATCGGTCCTCGCCAACATCCCAAGGCTGGTGACCGTCTATTACGCCCAAAAACCGGACATTTCCGATCCGACCCAGCGGGTTTCGTTCGGAACCTCCGGCCATAGAGGGTGTTCACTGAAAAATAGCTTTAACGAGGACCATATCCTGGCCGTCAGCCAGGCGATTTGTGATTACAGGAAATCGAAAAAAATCGACGGCCCCCTCTTCGTGGGGATGGATACCCATGCCCTCTCCGAACCCGCGTTTGCGAGCAGCCTCGAGGTTTTCGCCGCAAACCGCGTCACGGTCATGTTTCAAAAGGGTCTCCGCTACACCCCTACCCCGGTGATCTCACACGCGATCCTCACTTACAACCGGCAGAGAAGCAAGGGGCGCGCAGACGGCGTTGTGATCACTCCCTCTCACAACCCGCCGGAGGATGGAGGATTCAAGTATAACCCACCGGAGGGGGGACCGGCCGATCCGGAGACGACCAGGGCCATCGAAGAGAAGGCCAATCAGATCATCGCGAAAGGCCTGAAGGGAGTGAAGAGGGTTTCCCTTCAGAAGGCACTCAAGGCCGATTCGACACACGAGTACAATTATATCCTCCCCTATGTGGAGGATCTCCGGAATGTCATCGACATGGGGGTCATTGCCGGCGAAAGACTCAGGATCGGAGCAGATCCTCTCGGCGGCGCAGCCGTTGATTTTTATGGTATCATCGGCGAAAAGTATGGGCTCCGACTTGAGATGATGAACCCTGTTGTAGATCCCACCTTCTCTTTCATGACCCTTGACCACGACGGTAGAATTCGAATGGACTGCTCCTCACCCTATGCGATGGCCCGTTTGATTGCGATGAAGGACGACTTTGATATTGCCTTTGGCAATGATACGGATGCGGATCGTCACGGTATTGTCACAAAGAGCGTGGGGCTTTTGAATCCGAATCATTACCTGTCCGTGGCCGTAGAATACCTCTTTCAGAACCGTCCCTGCTGGCGAAAGGACGCAGCCGTTGGGAAAACCCTGGTCTCCACATCCATGATCGATCGCGTGGCCGCCTCCACCGGGAGGCGACTGTCGGAGGTCCCCGTAGGCTTCAAGTGGTTTGTGGACGGACTGATCGACGGCTCCCTCGGCTTTGCAGGAGAGGAGAGTGCGGGCGCCTCGTTCCTTAGAAAAAACGGGAAGGTCTGGACGACAGACAAGGACGGCATAATCATGGACCTCCTTGCCTGCGAGATTACCGCAAAGACAGGCAAAGACCCTGCTGACCTCTACCGGGAACTCGAATATCAATTCGGGAAAGCGTATTATTCGCGGATTGACGCCCCGGCGTCGTCGGCCCAGAAGGCCGTGCTGGCGAGACTCTCTCCTGAATTGGTCACGGCACGGGAACTCGCCGGCGAGCCTATTACCGCAAAGCTTACCCGCGCGCCGGGGAATAATGCCGAGATCGGAGGACTCAAGGTGATCACGCAAAACGGATGGTTTGCGGCCCGTCCGTCCGGCACTGAAGATATTTACAAGATTTATGCTGAAAGCTTTCTGAGTGAAGCACATCTGCAAAGGATCCAGGAAGAGGCTGTGGAGATCGTCGGCGCTGCATTTGCAGCGGCCGGAGGTTAAATTCCGTTCAAGACCGCTAAAAACGAATCTTGCGGTCTCAGGATGGAAGAAAGGAGAGTTTGTAATGAAGAAACCTGTGGTAGACCAGGATCTGTGCATAGGATGTGGTGAAGAAATGCCACGAGGTCTTTGAGCTTAGGGATGACAAGGCGTATGTAATAGGTTCCGAGAAGTGCGGTACCTGCGACTGCCAGGAGACTGCGGACATATGTCCGGTGCAGGCGATAAGTATTGTCGAGGGATAGATATTGATGAACTCGACCGGAACTTTGCAACAAGGTAAATGGCAGATGTCTTATCTGGAGCCGCACGCATGGGGGTCTGAGTTTGCATACAGATGCATGACGAAAGCGAAGGCAGGAGAAGGTTATGAAAAAGGTCATATTGATAAGACATGGCGAAAGCGTCTGGAATAAGGAAAACCTCTTTACGGGATGGACCGACGTGGATCTCTCGGAAAAGGGCTTCGGGGAAGCAAAAGAGGCCGGCCTGGTCCTTAAAGAGCAGGGGTTTGTCTTTGATATTGCCTTCACGTCCGTTTTGAAACGCGCCATACGGACACTCTGGCTTGTTCTTGATAAGATGGACCTTATGTGGCTTCCCGTCCATCATGACTGGAGGTTGAACGAACGCCACTACGGGGCGCTGCAGGGACTCAATAAGGCTCAGACGGCAGAGAAATATGGGGAAGATCAGGTGAAGCTCTGGAGGCGAAGTTATGATGTCCGGCCCCCGGCGCTGGAAGAAACCGATCCCCGTTACCCAGGCCACGACCCTCGATACAAGGATCTCACGAAGGTGCAACTGCCCTTAACGGAATGTCTGAAAGATACCGTAGAGCGCTTTCTGCCCTGCTGGCATGATCTTATCGTGCCTACGGTCCGGTCAGGGAAGAGAGTCCTCGTAAGCGCCCATGGGAACAGCCTTCGCGCTCTGGTAAAACACTTGGACGACATCCCCGATGACGTCATTCCCGGAGTGAATATTCCCACGGGTGTGCCTCTTGTCTATGAGTTCGACGATGCCCTGAAACCAATACGACATTACTATCTCGGAGATCCTGAGAAGGTAAAGGATGCGATTGAGGCAGTGGCAGCTCAGTCAAAGGCAAAGGCATAGATGAAGACAGAAACGAGAGAGGAGAAATCGCTTCTTTTGCCGTAATGACTTCAATGCATGATAGAAAGAAGGAGATAATATTATGAAAGTTCTGACCACACCGAGAATGGAGCGTTGCATCGGGTGCCGTTCGTGCTGACTTGCCTGTGCGCGGCTTGTGCATAAGCGACTGTAGGGGAAAAGGCAGAATCCAGTCACGGTCTGCTGGATTGGGACTACGACCACAATGATGGTCGCCGAGCCATGGCCAACAAAACAGCAGCGGTGAAAACCGTGCGCTGTCTGAATCGAACTCGTGCAGGAGGAACTATGACACTCAAGAAGGTGGGAACCAAGAAAAGTAAGAGCAGGAGCATGTCGAAGGGAAAGAGCGAGAGCATCCGCACCGGCACGACCCCCGCAGACCTGAAGCAGGCCATCTTGCATAATCTCTATTTCATTCAGGCACGCGTGCCCGAGCTGGCGACACCCCACGACTGGTATATGGCGTTGGCTTACGCAATACGTGACCGGATCCAGGAGGGTTTGCTTAAAACGCTTGACCTCCTGCGGGACAAAAACAGCAAAATGGTCGCATACCTGTCTGCAGAGTTTCTCGAAGGGCCGCATCTCGGAAACAATCTGATCAACCTCGGCATCCGGGAACATGTTGAGCAGGCCGTCACGGAACTCGGGCTCGATCTGGAAACACTCCTCCGTCAGGAGCCGGAACCCGGCCTCGGCAATGGTGGACTGGGCAGGCTCGCGGCCTGCTATATGGATTCGCTGGCGACACTCCGGATTCCGGCAATTGGTTACGGGATCCGGTATGAGTATGGTATCTTCAAACAAGAGATCCGGGACGGCTGGCAGGTGGAAAAAACCGACCATTGGCTGCACCTTGGAAATCCGTGGGAAATCCGCCAGGCCGAGATCGTCTATGATGTGAAAGGGGAAGGTTACACCGAGCACTACCACGACGAGCAGGGCCGTCCCCGGATTCGCTGGGTGCCGCGCCGCCTCGTCAAGGGAGTCGCTTATGACACGCCCATTGCGGGCTACGGGGAGGGAATTACGAATGTCCTCCGCCTCTGGAAATCAGAGGCCGTCGAGTCCTTCGATTTTCAAGCCTTCAACGTGGGTGACTACTACAAAGCTGTCGACGAAAAGATTGTCTCCGAAACGATTAGCAAGGTCCTCTATCCCAACGACGAGCCGGATATCGGCAAGCACCTCAGGCTCGGGCAGCAGTATTTCTTCGTCTCCTGCTCGCTCCAGGACATGGTGAAGATCCACCTGATGAGAGGGAAAAGCCTGGACTCCTTTCACGAGAGCTTTGCCGTGCAGCTCAACGACACGCACCCCGCGATCGCTGTGGCGGAGCTGATGAGGCTCCTGGTGGACGAACACTTGCTGGACTGGGACAAAGCGTGGAACGTCACCCGAAAGGCCCTTGCCTACACCAACCACACCCTTCTGCCGGAGGCGCTGGAGAAGTGGTCCCTTCCCCTCTTTGCCAGTTTCCTGCCGAGGCACCTCGAGATCATCTACGAGATCAACAGGAGGTTTCTCGAAGAGGTCCGGACCAAATATCCCGGGGATGACTCCCGTGTCGCCCGGTTGTCGCTTATCGACGAGTCGGGTGAAAAGTATGTGCGCATGGCGAACCTGGCGAGCGTCGGCGGCCACGCCATCAACGGTGTTGCAGTGCTCCATTCCGAACTGCTTAAGAAAACCGTGTTGCACGATTTCTATGAATTATATCCGGAGAAGTTCCTCAACGTGACAAACGGCGTGACACCTAGGCGCTGGATCGTCCTCAGCAACCCCGAGCTGGCGCGGTTAATCACAACTAAAATTGGAGATGGGTGGCAGAATAACCTCGAAACAGAGCTAAAAAAGCTGGAGCCCTTTGCAAGAGACCGGGCATTCCAGGAAGACTGGCGCAGGGTCAAGCAGTCGAACAAAGAAACCCTTGCCTCAGTGATCAAAGAACAGACCGGCATCGTGGTTGATCCGGCTTCGCTCTTTGATATCCAGGTAAAACGGATCCACGAGTACAAGCGCCAGCAGCTGAACGTCTTTCACGTGATCACGCTCTATAACCGCATCAAAAAAGACCCGAAGGGCGAGATCACGCCGCGGACAGTGATCTTTGGTGGAAAGGCCGCTCCGGGCTACTTTATGGCTAAGTTGATCATCCAACTCATCAACTCGGTGGCCCGGGTTGTGAACAGTGATCCCGGAATGAAAGATCGTCTCAAGGTAGTCTTCTTCCCCAACTTCAACGTGACGAACGCCCAGATGATCTATCCTGCCGCCGACCTGTCGGAACAGATCTCGACGGCGGGCAAGGAGGCGTCAGGGACCGGAAACATGAAGTTTTCCATGAATGGGGCGTTAACGATCGGCACGCTTGACGGGGCGAATATTGAGATCCGTGAGGAAGTGGGGGCTGAAAACTTCTTCCTCTTTGGATTGACCACTGAAGAGGTAATGGACCTCAAGGCGAAGAGTTATGATCCTAGGCATTACTATGACACGAATCCTGCCCTGCGGGAAGTGATCGATCAGATCGCCGGGGGACTCTTTTCGGGAGGAGACAAAGAGCCGTTCAAACCTCTTATCGATTCCCTGCTCAGCCGGGATGATTATATGGTCCTTGCCGATTACCCATCCTACATCGCCCGTCAGGATGACGTGAGCAAATCATTCCGCGACAAGAAACGGTGGACGGAGATGTCGATTCTAAATACGGCCCGTATGGGCAAGTTTTCGTCGGATCGTTCTATCCGTGAATACTACGAGAAAATTTGGATGTAAAGGCTCATCTTGACAAACAGAAATAATATGATGAAACAATAAACAGTTGAAGCAGGTTTTTAGGTGATTATATCAATGAAAATGAGAACGTATATTGTCTCAGGGGAAACAGCATCAGCTTCGACATGGCATACATCACGGGTAATGCCTTGCGGGTCAATGGTGCAATAGTAACTATCGCCTGCTCATAATGATTATTGAAAGCATCACAAAAAACTCAAGTATAGTGTAGGACAATTCAATGAATGGTAATGTAAAAAACGCCTCCAAGTCGCCCGCGTTATTGACCCTGGCTAGCTTTATCATTGTGATAGCAGGGATGAAGGCGGCCAGCTCTATGCTGGTTCCTTTTTTTCTGGCAGTGTTCATTTCCATCATTTGCGCTCCATTAATGTTCTGGTTGCAACGCAAGGGCGTGCCGAAAGTCCTTGCACTTGTTCTTATTCTGGTGGGCATCCTAGTTATAGGATTTCTCTTTGGTGCATTGATAGGTCCTCAACTGAATCATTTCTTAAGCTCCCTTCCTGGCTATCAAGAGCGATTATCGACTCATATTACTGCTTTAATAAGCTGGTTGCGCGAAAGGGGCGTTAATATCCCACAAGAAGAAGTGTTTGGTACTTTACCTCCGGGGTGGGTGATGGGCTTGGCAGGGGATATATTTTCAGCCTTGAGCGGTATCCTCACCAATACGTTTCTAATCCTGCTCACAGTCATGTTCATCCTTCCGGAAGTACCGGATTTTCCTAAGAAATTACATGCGCTGTTAAAAAACCCGGAGGCGTCGCTCTCTACCATTGAGAAATTCAGCCGAAGTGCCAAACGTTATTTGGCCATTAAAACCTTGATCAGCGCTGTTGTTGGCTTTGTGATCTGGCTTTGGCTCTTAATTCTTGGGGTCGATTATCCGGTGCTTTGGGGGACTCTCTCGTTTCTGCTGAACTATGTGCCTAATATTGGCGCAATCATTGCTGCTATACCTGTTATCCTTCTTGCTCTCATCCAGTTAGGAGTGGGGTCTGCCCTATTAATAGTCCTTGGCTTTGTCGTCGTGCATATTGTTGTGGGTAATATTATAGAACCGAAACTGATGGGCAAGGGACTGAGTTTATCCACGCTGGTTGTTTTCATGTCAATGGTCTTTTGGGGATGGGTTCTCGGCCCGATGGGCATGATCCTCTCGGTACCTATAACCAGCCTTGTCAAGATCGCGCTTGAAAGTTATGAAGACACACGGGGACTTGCCATTATGCTGGGATCTAGCACCGAGATTGAGTAGATCGAAGTGTCGAGGCGATGGAAGAGATGGCGAGAAAATGTATCGATCCCGAAACGGTTTACCGAGATTACGACCTGGAAAGGACATATCTACGGAAAGTTCCTCGCGCGCCTTAAGGATGAATACAGCCGCTGTATCCTCGAAATGGCAGGCTGAGGCCCGACGGATATTACAGAGTCATTGAACTCGTGAAGGAGGACTTATGACGCTCAAGAAGGCGGGAACCAAGAAAAGAAAGAGCGGAGGAATGTCGAAAGGCTCTGGGAGGAAGGCGGTGGTCGGCAATGATTGGCTCGTTCGAGGTCCCGTCACGACTAAAAAGAGGATGAGCATCCTAGCAATTGATAAGCCGCCTCAAAATATGTTACAAATTCTGAAGTAGGCCATTCAGACCATCCGCATTCAGGGGAAAATCTCAGGAAATGGGGAACAGATATGAAACGAAGAGGGAGCGGAATATTAATCCATATTACATCCCTTCCATCAACCCACGGCATTGGTGATCTGGGACCAGACGCTTACGCCTTTGTAAAGTTTCTTGTCAAAACCCGGCAAAGCTACTGGCAGATTCTTCCCCTGAATCCAACGGACACGATTTACGGGAATTCTCCCTACAGTAGTATATCCGCATTTGCCGGTAATCCGCTCATGATCAGCCCTGCATTGTTGGTTCAGGAAGGTTTTCTTAAACAAGAAGACGTAGCATCGCCCCCACGATTTCCGAATGAGCGTGTTGATTTCCCCGCTGTAATCTCTCATAAAAAGATACTATTTCATATAGCCCTAAATCGGTTTAAGAAACGAAAAGACAAAAACGAATACGAGCGATTCTGTTTAGAGAATTCTGAATGGCTTGATGATTTTTCACTTTTTGTGGCGATGAAGGCCCACTTTAAGGGGCAATCATGGGATCGATTGTCGAGAGATCTGCGGGACAGACAGCCTGAAGCCATACAGGAAATGCGACAGCTTCTCCATGAACGGATTGCTCGTGAAAAATTCCTCCAGTTCCTCTTTTTCAAACAGTGGTATGCTCTCAAAAGGTTCTGCCATCAACATGGCATTCAGATTATCGGTGACATACCAATGTATGTAGCCCACGGCAGTGCGGATGTTTGGGTCAACCCTGAATTATTCAAGCTGAATCACAGAAGAAGACCCCATGTTGTTTCCGGTTCACCTCCTGACACATTCTTTGAAGCGGGCCAGGTCTGGGGAATGCCTGTTTACCGATGGGATGTGTTGAAAAAAACCGGCTATGAATGGTGGTGCAAGAGATTGGAATACAGCCTGCGACGTCATGACTTCATCAGGATCGATCATTTTCGAGGATTTGTCGCATACTGGGAAGTGCCGGCAGACAAGAAGACAGCCGTCAAAGGTCAGTGGGTTGACGGCCCCGCTGCGGATTTTTTTAATGTCCTGTTCAAGAAGTTTTCTTGCCTTCCTATCATTGCGGAGGACCTTGGAATGATTACTCCCGATATCAGAGAATTGATGAGTAGGTTTGGCTTTCCCGGTATGAGGCCCCTTATTGCCGCGTTTAGTGAAAATATTGCCACGCACATTTCAGCGCCCCATAACGTCGGGCGAAATACTGTAGCTCTTACTGGCACACACGATTTTAATACGGTGCGGGGATGGTTTGAAAATGATGCAACACCAGAAAACAGAGAGCAGTTGTTCCGTTACCTTGGTCGCATGGTCAACGTTGAAGATATACATTGGGAACTTATCAGGCTGGCAATGATGTCTGTCGCAAATATGGTAATCATCCCGATGCAGGATGTTCTTGGTCTGGACGGGTCGGCACGGATGAACCGGCCGGGCACCATTAATGGAAACTGGGAGTGGAGACTTTCTTCCAGAAATTTGACACCGTCCATAGCCGAAAAACTCAAGAGTATGACCCAGCTTTATGGCAGAAACTGAATTTAAGCCATATCGAGCTAGAGAGAGCAAATGTCATCTTTGATGCCAGACATTATTGCCTGCCCGCACTGTGACCTGCTGCAGCGTGTTCCGGCGCTCCCTCCGAGCGGTAAGGCGCGCTGTCCCCGCTGCGGCCACGCTGTGGCCACCAGCAAGCCTGATTCCCTGGACCATACGCTGGCCTTTGCTGTTGCTGCGGCCATCATCCTCATCATAACGAATGCGACTCCCATTATGGGACTTATGGCGGGGGGGCGTGAGACGAGCACGACGATTCTCGGCGCTGCCATGGCGATGTGGCTGCGCGGACAGGAGATAACGGCACTACTCGTTGTGTTTTGTACAGTCGTTGCGCCTGCCATACATATAGGATTCATGATCACGCTTCTTCTCGCCGCGCGGCGTTCTCCGGTACCATGGTGGGTCGGTAAGCTGTTGCGCTGGTCGGAGTGGCATAAGGGATGGGGGATGGTCGAGGTAATGATGCTGGGCATTCTGGTTGCGCTGGTCAAGATCGCGGAGCTGGCAAGGGTGAGTCCCGGCATAGGTATGTTTACTGCTGGAGGACTCGTTTTTCTAATAGCCGCGATGATAGTTAGCTTCGACCCACGCGAGGTGTGGGAACGGGTTCAGTGGGCCAACGGTGAGACGCCAGCGGCGCACAGGGAATCGGCTGTCCCGAAGGGGATGAACCCATGAGGGCGGGCGCGCTTACTGGCATCAAGTTGGGTCTTGTATCGTGCGAGTCCTGCGGGCTGCTTTCACGACCAGTCAAAGTTGATGAGCCGGGGCACTGCCCGCGCTGCGGCGAGGAGCTTGAACTTCGCCGGCACAATCCGATCCAGCGCACCTGGGCACTTATAGTTGCCGCGCTGATCTGCTACATCCCGGCTAACGTACTGCCCGTGATGGTGTCAACCACACTCGCGTCTGAAGAGGAGGATACTATTTTTAGTGGTGTCGTTCTTCTCTACGAGACCGGATCGTGGCCTCTGGCGCTGATCGTGCTTATCGCAAGTGTCATGATTCCACTCACTAAGATCGGCGCCCTCGCCTATCTGCTGATCACAGTTCAACGCCGCTCCATCCGGGGACAGGGGGACCGGTTGCGGCTCTACAGGCTGGTCAAGCTCGTGGGACGATGGTCCATGCTGGACGTGTTTGTCATTACCTTCACCGTGGCCCTCATCCAGTTCCAACCGCTTATGTCTGTGGAGCCAGGTTATGGCGTGCTGTTTTTTGCGGCGGTCGTCGTGTTGACTATGATCGCGGCCGAGACCTTCGATCCCCGCCTGATCTGGGATTCTATTAGCGAATGAGGAGGCGATATGACGGAGCACACAGACATCAACAGCGTTCCGGAGGCAACCGCCGTGCCGAAGAAGCGAATGACATTCTCGGTAGCCTGGATCATACCTGTTGTAGCAGCGCTTGTTGCCATCGGGATCGCAGTCCAGCAGATTTTGGCAAAAGGTCCAACAATCACCATTGTCTTTAAGGAGGCCCAAGGGATCGAAGCGGGGAAGACCTTCGTAAAATACAAGGATGTAAGAATCGGCCAGGTGACGAAAGTGCAGCTCTCGAAAGACTTCACACGCGCTGAACTGACTGCAAGTATAGACAAGAGCGCTGCAGGACTGATGGTGGAAGACACAAAATTCTGGATCGAACACCCACGGGTAGGCCCGAGCGGGATATCCGGTTTGGGCACCTTGCTGTCAGGCAACTATATTGGGGTTGAAGCCGGGAAGTCAACGAAGGCGCAGCGGGAGTTCATCGGGCTTGAAAAGCCACCTGTCATCTCAATCGATGAACCGGGCCAGCGTTTCACACTGGAGGCAGACAACCTCGGGTCGGTGGGTATCGGCTCCCCACTTTATTATCGGCGGCTGAACGTAGGGCAGGTCATTGGCTACGACCTCGCCGAAAATGGCAGGTCGATCACCATCAAGGTCTTTGTGAAAGCGCCTTACGACAAGCACGTAACGGCCGACACCCGTTTCTGGCAGGCGAGCGGCATCGACATGTCACTGGGAGCTAATGGCCTTTCCGTGCGAACCCAGTCGGTTCTGTCAGTATTGATCGGCGGGATAGCCTTTGAAACGTTTGTTTCATCCGGGGATGCGAAGCCGGCCGCTGAGGAAGCGATTTTCACGCTCTACAATGACAGGGCAGAGGCAGCGGCCCAGCGTGAGGTAGAAGTTACACCTTATGTCCTCCGCTTCAAAGAATCGGTGCGCGGACTGTCCGTCGGTGCGCCCGTTACATATCTCGGGCTGCAAGTTGGTGAGGTCACGGCAGTCGGTCTCGAAGGGGACCCAAAGACCGGAGATATTCATCCGCGCGTGGACATTGTGATCTCCCTGGGCAAATTTTTAGGGCATATGAGGCAAGCGGTTTCTGTCAAGGAGTTAGCCATGAACGAAAAGCTGCGCCATTCTATTTTACAGCGCATGGTTGACAGGGGACTTAGGGCACAACTCCGGAGCGGGAGTATCGTGACGGGACAGCTCTATGTCGCATGTGATATGCACAAGCATGTTCCCAAGGTGAAGATCGACTGGACAAAATCTCCCGCTGAACTGCCGGTAGTGCCGAGTGGCCTGCAGGATCTACAAGATAAGATAAACGGCATCCTGGTCAAGATCGAAAAAATCCCTATCGATGCCATCGGTGAGGATTTGAAGAAGCTCGTCGCAAGGCTCGACGGGCTGCTGAAGCGCACGGACGAAGAGGTCCTGCCTGAGGCGAAGAAGACGCTGGAGGAACTGAAAGGTGTACTGAAAAGCGTGGACACGACAGTGGTCGGCAAGGATGCGCCGGTGCAGCAGGAGGTGCGGGAGGCACTGCAGGAGATCAACCGTGCTGCACAGGCGATCCGCGGCCTCACGGAGTATCTCGAGCAACACCCCGAGGCCATTATCCGGGGAAAAACGCAGGAGAAACAATGATGAAACGACTTGCTACCATTATTATTCACTGCACCTTCGCTGCGTTGATTGTGGGATGCGCTTCTTCTTCACCGACGCGCTTTTACACGCTGAGCTCCGTGACGCCGCCGGCTGCGGCATCGCCGGCGATCTACTCTGTCTCGGTAGGCCCGGTCTCGTTGCCTGCGGTAATCGACCGGCCTCAGATTGTCGTGCGGACCGGCCCGAATCAGATTTTTATTGAAGAGTTCGACCGTTGGGCCTCGCCGCTAAAGGGCGACATTGCGCGGGTTGTCAAAGAGAATCTCATCTCAATGCTCGAGACGCAGCAGGTATCTGTGTTCCCGCAATCCACGGCTGCAGGCGCGTCTTATCGCGTTGCGATTGACATTCTTCGTTTCGATTCGGAGCCCGGTATAGCGGCAACACTGGACGCCCTTTGGACGGTGAGTTCTGCGAAGGATACGCAGTCGCGCAGCGGCCGCACGACGCTCACTGAGCCGACGCAAGGAGGCGATTATGCCGCCCTTGTCTCGGCGCACAGCCGTGCAGTCGGGCGATTGAGCGCCGATATCGCCGCCACCATCCGGGAGATAGATGCCCAGAAGAAGTAAGGAGGGGGCCTGGAGTCAGAACCGAAGAGGACTCTATTCAGTCAATGACAGGGATATCGCCGGGTTAAACGCGTGAGCACAAATGGTGTTTGAGAAAGTATCCGCAACCCATGCAAGAATAAGTGCAAATACTGACGCCATGAGTAACCGATTGCCTTCTCATGCAATCGTTAATGCTTTCATACTATAATCTTCGATCTTATTCACATAGTAAGGTTGAGGACTGGTAGGGTATGCCGTGTAAAACGTATGACTTGTCGGTTAAAGTCCGACCGTGGGAGTTTGGTAGTTCGCCCACGTAGCTGGAGGGAGGTGTTAAGGGTAACCTGAAGCATTAAGTTTCCTGAC
>JBEKXK010000009.1:0-51642 GCA_049512055.1 Syntrophales bacterium
GCTGTTAAATCTGTTCACCAGGGTGTCTCCTTTCAGGTTTCGTTTTCTTTCCGCAAAGAAACTTCTACCTGATTGTGTGCACCCTTTTCAATTTCTAATATTTATCTTGGACGGATATGACCTGAGATGTATAATGACTTAAAGACGATGACGAGAGGGCACTGATATTTGACATTGTTTCGCGTTTAAAATCATGTTAGTCATAGTTCACTTTCAAGGTAGAGACAAAGATGAGAATCTGTTTATTCGTGTTAATTTATATGTTTGTGCTGATGCATACCAACCTTTATGCAGGTTGTATCAAGGGAAATTGTAAGAATGGCGAAGGCACCTATGAACATATCGATGGCTCGGTCTATGAGGGTCAGCATAGGGACGGTAAACGCGAGGGTCAGGGAACTTACAGCTACGCAAATGGTACAAAGTATGTTGGTCAATTTAAAAATAGCAATTTTGACGGACGCGGCGTTTACACGGTTCCCAACGGCGAAAAGTATGAAGGCGAGTTCAAGAACGGTAAGCGTGATGGAACCGGGGTATTGCTCTATGCCGACGGCGCGAAATATGAGGGTCAATTCAAAGATGATAAGCGGAGCGGAACCGGGGTACTGCTCTATGCCGACGGTACTAAGTATACTGGCCAATTTCAAGACAATTTACTTAACGGCCAAGGCGTTGTAATTCTCCCGGATGGAAGAAGAATAGAAGGCCAATTCAGGAACCACAAGCTCGACGATACGGGCACTCTGACATATCCGGATGGAAGGAAAGAAAAAGTTGTGCAGACGGGCACAAATACCTTTAAGATTGTTCTTGAGAAGTGAAGATGCAATATCATGAATCGCAAGACATTTCATTTGTCTTTGAATAGGGAACACGTTGATATGGGCTCATGGGTGCGTTGGGGGAAGAATGTCCTGATAGGCGTCTTATCGCTATTTTTCTTGGCGTTCGGTATTAACGCTCTCATAATGGCATATAGCACGAAAAACCCTCTTGAGTTTATCATGTATTTTTTTTCATCAAGCCTGATAATTCTGATCAGTATGGTGGGAATCATTTACCCCATCTTTCGCATACGAGCTATACTGAAACCAAACAAGATGGATGAAAATGATATATAGGTCTATGAGGATATTGATGCGCATCTTTGCATTTGTCCTTCTTATTATCAGTTTTCCCTCGCTTGGATTTTCATACGAAATAGGAAACAGGGTCTTGTCCTATACCCTAAAAAATGGTTTGAAAATTCTCATGGTGGAGCGACATTTGAGTCCGACAGTCTCTTTCTATATCAGACATCGGGTCGGTGCAGTCGACGAAATTGATGGCAGAACCGGCACGGCTCACCTCCTGGAACACATGCTGTTTAAAGGAACAAAGACGATCGGTGCGAAAAACTACCATGAAGAAGAAAAATTTCTCAAATTGATTGCCGAAACTGGCAAACAACTTGATCTTGAGAAGATGCAGGGGAAGAATGCAAATAAGAGCCGCGTCCAATCTTTATCCGAACGTATGGAGGTCTTGCAAAAAAAACATAAGAAATGGTTTGTGGAAAATGAAATCGACAGACTCTACGTCGAAAACGGCGGAGATAATGTAAATGCGTCTACCGGACAGGATCTTACAACATATCATGTCAGCCTTCCCTCTAATAAAATAGAACTCTGGGCAAGGATCGAGGCGGATCGAATGACCGGGCCCGTATTCCGTGAATTCTATTCTGAACGTAATGTTGTCATGGAGGAGCGCAAGCAGAGGGTCGAATCGGAACCGGAGGGCCAGCTATATGAGCAATTTCTGGCCACAGCATTCATTGCCCATCCATACAGACGACCTGTCCTCGGCTGGCCTTCGGATATGCGTTTTTTGAGTCTCGAGTATACGGAAGTTTTTTTTAAAAAATACCACGCACCGAATAACACCGTAATTGCGGTTGTGGGCGATATTGATCCCGCAAATGCCCTTATGATCATAAAAAAATATTTTGGCGCCATACCCAGCCGTCATTTAGACCCTTCACCTATTACAGAGGAGCCTCCTCAAAAAGGTGAACGGCGGGTCGATATTGTAGCGGATGCAAATCCTCAGATGATCATAGGCTATCACAAACCGGCTCTGCCGGACTTTGATGACTATGTGTTTGATGTAATAGAATGTATTCTTTCCAAGGGAAGGACATCGAGATTCTATAGAGTCCTTGTCGAGGAAAAGGCCCTTGCCGAAAGCGTTCACGCAGCCAATGGACTGCCTGGGGCAAAATACAATAATCTCTTCGCAATATTTGCGAAGCCTCGTCATCCGCATACCAGCGCCGAAGTCGAGTCCGCTATCTATGATGAGATTGAAAAACTCAAGACTAAGACTGTTTCCGAAAGGGAATTACAGAAGGTCAAGAATCAGATCAAAGCTGATTTTATAAGAAGTCTGAATTCAAACCTTGGACTCGCAAATCTGCTCTCTTATTTTGAGGCCGTAACCGGCAGCTATCAATATATAACGGACCATATCAAAGTAATCGAGCGAGTCAAATCTGAGGACATCATGCGTGTGGCAAATAAATATCTTGCTCCCGATAACAGGACTGTCGCTAAGCTGGTCTATAAGAACTAGACGTATGAATAATTTATTTGCGTGTGTCACATTGATGTTTCTTTTGCCGGTCTATATATTGTACAGCGCTATTGCTTATGCAGCGGAAGGCGCCCAAGTCCCCCTCCAAAAACCCGATAGTCTTAAATATCACCCGATCCATTTCGCGCCGCCGCGGGCGGAAAGGGTGCTTTTAGACAATGGCATTATTCTTTATATATTTGAGGACAATGAAGTCCCTCTCCTAGATATATCGGCCGTCATCAGAACCGGCTCCAATTACGACCCCACGGGGAAGGAGGGGCTTGCGGAAATTGCAGGAACGGTTATGAGGACAGGAGGAACTAACTCTCTCACTGGGGACGCCGTTGACGAGGCCTTAGATTTCTTCGCCGGTTCACTTCACGTCTCGATGAACCGTGATTCCGGTTTGCTCAACCTTTCCATCCTCAAGAAAGATTTGGACGAGGGACTGAATATCTTTTCTCAGATAATCACAAAGCCAGCCTTCGAAGAGAATAAACTGAAACTCGCAAAGAATTTGTTAATCGAAGAACTCAGGAGAATAGCTGATGACCCCAAGAAACTGGCCTTCAGGGAATTCAAGCGAGTTCTTTACCAGAATAACCCCGCGGGGAGATTTCCATCAACATTATCTGTCGAAAACATCGAGAGAGACGATCTAGTAGAGTTTCACAGAACATTCTTCTATCCGGAGAACATTATAATATCCGTGACAGGAGATATTTCGAAGAGAGAGGCTATTGCGAAAATCAAACAGTATCTCGGATCGTGGGTTGCATCCGGAAAGAATAATGTCATCCCCCCCATACCCGTTAAGCAAAAAGGGCGTATTTATTTTCTCTCAAAGAATACTCCTCAGTCCATAATCATCTGCGCCAATTTTGCTCCCAGCAAGAAGGAGCCGGACGCATACCCCTTTGAGGTCCTCGATTTTATACTTGGAAGCGGCGGTTTCAAGTCTCGGATCTTTCAGGAAATAAGAAATAGCCGGGGGCTCGCATACAGTACGGGAAGTTTTTATACGAAGAGGAGTGATTATGGAGTGTTCGGTGCCTATGCAATAACAGAATCCGATTCGACAGCCAAAGTCCTTTCACTCCTACGCTCAATCGTGGAGGATGCAAGAATGAAGTCCATTGATAAAAAAGAACTTGAATGGGCGATAAAGTCAATCAATAATAACTTCATTTTTTCGTTCCAGTCTGCAGACCAGATCGCTCACCAGCAATTGATGGTCGAATACGACAAACTGCCTCCCGATTATCTCGCGACCTACAGAGACAAGATAGCTAAGGTTCAGCCTGAAGAGCTGAAAAGAGCGGCAATGAAATATCTATCACCGGATGAAACTGTTACCTTCATTCTGGGCAATGAAAGCGCTTATAATCAGGTCAGTACAAGGTTCGGAAATGTTTCCCGGATTGAAGATCAGCGGTGAACGATATGACGCCTTTCGAAAGAATTATTAAGCGGGTTGATTCCTATGAAGATGCCATGATCAAATTACAAGTTGACCTGACTGCCATCCCCGCTATGTCCCCCGATAATGACGGCGACGGCGAATTTAATAAAGCTCAATACATTCGCAAGTATCTCACTGTCATGAATTTTCCCAATGTTCTACAAATCAATGCACCGGACAGCAGGACGTCTTCGGGTATCCGTCCCAATCTCGTCATCACTATACCCGGCAATAATCCCCAGAAAACTGTTTGGATTATGACACATATGGATATAGTTCCACCCGGAGAACTCGAACTCTGGGATGAAGATCCCTTCAAATGCTATGTGAAGAACGGTAGAGTCTATGGGAGGGGCACGGAAGATAACCAGCAGGACATGGTGTCATCCATATTTGCAGCCAAGGCCTTTCTTGATGAAGGTATTAGACCGGAATGTTCAATAGGCTTGGCATTCGTTGCCGATGAAGAAACGGCAAGCCGCTTCGGTTTATCATTCATCTTACAAGGCAATGAGAGTCCCTTTCGCAAAACGGATATCATAGTGGTACCGGATTCTGGAAACGAAGACGGAACGATGATTGAGATAGCGGAGAAAAGCATCTTATGGCTGCGCTTCAAAACAATCGGCAAACAGTGTCATGCCAGCAGACCCGGCCTGGGAAGAAATGCATTCCAAGCGGCCTCCCACCTCGTGGTCTTGCTCGAGAGACTTCATCAAATTTTCGCCGCTTCTGATCCATTTTACGAGCCTCAGATGAGCACGTTTCAACCGACAAAGAAAGAACCCAATATCCCCAACATCAACACGATTCCCGGAGATGATGTCTTTTATATGGATAGCAGGGTTTTGCCTCAATATCGTCTGTCCCATGTACTTCATGAAGTTAGGGAGATTGCCCGCGAGATCGAAAAAAAATTTGATGTATCCATAGAGATCACGACCGTTCAGGAAGCTCAGGCGCCACCCCCAACACCGCATGATGCCCCCGTTGTTACAGCCCTTCAGGAAGCCATCAGGCGCGTTTATAATGTCGAAGCAACTCCTCAAGGAATAGGTGGAGGAACTATCGCTGCAATATTTCGTGAAAAAGGCTACCCCGCCGCAGTGTGGTCGAGGATGCAGCACACAGCCCATCAACCCAACGAAAACTGCCTCATTTCTAACATGGTGGATAATGCCAAAGTGTACGCTAACCTGTTTCTGCAAGAGCAATAGATCTTGAGAGCAAAACTGATTGCAATGAAAAACATCGCGTGATAGCATAACGTCTCTATTTTGCATATTATGAGAAGAAGTATTCAATATTATTAAGTGATTTGTGAAGAGGTAGCCTATTTCATTGAAGCAAACGGCCGACTTCAGTTGGGTTAAGAAGATCAGTTTTACAGACAATGACCTCCTGAGAAGTCTTCTCGGTGAACATGACAGGAACATAAAACTCATTGAAAAATTTGAGCCCGTGAAGATAAGCGTGCGCGGCAACATCCTGTCCATTGCCGGGGAACAGATAGCTGTGGACCTCGTCCATAATCTCATTCTTCAACTCCATGCGTTATTGGAAAAGGGATATCCCATATATCCGGCGGATATTGACTATGCACACAGGATTCTTTCCAGTAACGGCTCAACAAATCTCGAAAAGATATTTCTTGATACGGTCTTCATTTCCTCAAAAAGACGCGCCATCACTCCCAAGAGCATTGCGCAGAAAATATACATTGATTTGATCAGAAGCTACGATATTGTCTTTGCAATTGGTCCTGCGGGAACAGGCAAAACATACCTCGCTATGGCCATGGCTGTCTCCGCCCTTATTGATAAGAAAGTCAATAGGATTGTTCTGGCACGGCCTGCCGTTGAAGCAGGCGAAAGGCTCGGTTTTCTGCCCGGCGATCTTGCTGAAAAGGTTAACCCATATCTCAGGCCGCTCTATGATGCTCTCTTTGACATGATTGATTTTGACAAGGCGTCTGCCCTCATTCACAAGGGAGTCATTGAAGTAGCTCCTCTGGCATTTATGCGGGGGAGGACATTGAATGACTCATTTGTCATTCTGGATGAAGCGCAAAACTCTACCTCTGAACAGATGAAGATGTTCTTGACCAGGCTGGGATTCGGATCGAAAGCCGTCATTACAGGTGATATAACACAGATAGATCTCCCCCATGATAAGATATCCGGTCTCGTGGAGGCGGAAACGATTCTTAGGAAAGTAAGAGATATCAAGTTTGTTCATTTTTCAGAGATCGATGTGGTCAGACATCCCCTCGTCCAGGACGTGATACGGGCGTACAACCATTTGGATCGAGGAAAGAAGAAGAAGAGAAAACAATTATCTTCATGATACCGGAATATCTCAAACTATCCACGATTGCGCAGGTCATCAAGAAGCAGACCAAGCAAAAAAAGCTGATACCGGACTTTGCAAAAAAAATAGCATTCCAACGGTGGGCTTCCGCCATATTTTTAAGCGCAATTCTGTCCCTTCTGCTGACACCACAACTTCACTTTTCATATCCTGAGTATAAGGCCGGATCTGTAGCTGCCAGAGATGTACGGGCGGACCGTGATTTCCTTGTTGAAGACAAAGCATCTTCTGAACAAAAGAAGATGGAAGCCATAATGCAGATCCCTTCTGTCTATGATTATGACAGCGATATCCCTCGCCAGTTGAAGGCAACCATAGCTAAAGCATTTTTCGCTGCACAACAAGAACATGCCTTAAGCGACAACGTCTTAGCGGACACGCAGGCCATTTCCAGGCAAACAAGGAACATTCTTGAGAATTCATTAGGAGTGTCTCTCACCGATGATGAATTTAATACCCTGCAAAAATATCGATTTGCCCCTTATATACAGGAGGCAATTTCCAGGATTGTCACAAGAGCCTACAGTTCTCGATTAATAACCAACCAGGTGTTTACTAAACAGGATGTGGAAAATGGGGTAGTCATTAAGGATATCAAGATTCAGAAAGAAAGAACAGAACAAAATCTCAATGCTATCCGTAACATCAGAACTATAGACATATCATCAATGGGAAAGGCAAGTGATGTCATTGGACATGGCAGAGAGGATTTGGGGAAATGCGTCATTTCTCTGACCCGGAAGCTGATCCAGCCAAATTTAGTTTTTAACAGGAATGCGTCAGAAAGAAAAAAACAAAATCATCTAGATGAGCTTAAGCCCGTTTTCTTCCAGGTTCTGAAGGATGAAATTATAATTCGCGAAGGGCAGAAGATAACTTCTCTCGATCAGGACAAACTGGAAGCCTTTGTATCTTTCAAAGGTGAAAAGTATTTTCCCAACCTTTTCGTCCTTCTCGGCATCTTCCTTTTGATTTTATCACTTGCGATTGTACTATTTCATCTGGCAAAAAAATGGACGGCCCCCGAGGGAAAAATTTCTGATATCATTTTTTTGAGCTTCACATTGGTCTTTCAAATAGCCCTGATAAAGACCGGGATTTTCATATCTGAAGCCATCAACAGGGCTTTGCCGCCTTTCTCCGCAGAGGCCTGCTTTTATGCCATCCCATTTGCCGCCGGTGCCATGCTGGTAGGAGTCCTCATCAATCGGAACATAGCGCTGATCTTCTCTATTTTTTCGTCCTGCCTGGCAGCATTTCTCTTCGACGGCAAGATTACTATAATGCTTTTTTCT
The DNA here is from genome assembly GCA_049512055.1 of Syntrophales bacterium. Classification (GTDB taxonomy): domain Bacteria; phylum Desulfobacterota; class Syntrophia; order Syntrophales; family UBA2185; genus Fen-1135. Next base: position 7,747 of record JBEKXK010000009.1, read on the forward strand.
TTCCTGGGAAGCGTAACGGCATCTTATCGTGCAGAATACTGCAAACAACGGTCGTCATTCTTGAAGGTGGGTTTCTTATTGGGGCTTATAAATTGCGCCGTAATCGTCTCGCTCTGTCTCCTCTCGCCATTAGGCACTGTCTTCTCGACCAATACCATTATAATGCTCGCTATGGGATTGTTGGGCGGCATTGTTTCCGGAATCATCGTGGCTGGAATCACTCCTTTCTTTGAGTCTTTTTTTGATTATTCAACGGATATAAGATTGTTGGAACTTGCCAACCTCAATCAACCCATTTTCCAGAGGATGATTATGGAAGTGCCGGGAACATATCACCATAGTATCATCGTGGCTTCGCTGGCGGAAGCTGCAGCTGAGGCCATAGGCGCAAATCCCCTTCTGGTCAGGGTCAGCTCTTACTATCACGACATTGGGAAGAGCAAGAAGCCACAATATTTTATAGAAAACCAGCGTAACGGTGAGAATAGACATGACAAGCTATCACCGAAAATGAGCAGCCTTATCATCACTTCCCATGTTAAAGACGGGTGTGAGCTCGCCTGCAAAGCCAAACTTGGAGCACAAATTACGAATATCATCAGAGAACATCACGGCACAAGCCTCGTTTCCTATTTTTATGAGAAGGCGAAGCGGGACAAGGATGAATCCATTAGATCTCTGCCCGAAAGCGATTTTCGTTATGCCGGGCCCAAGCCTCAGAATAAGGAGGCCGGATTAGTGCTCCTCGCGGATGTTGTAGAAGCCTCATCAAGGGCATTATCTGCTCCCACACCTGCAAGAATCAGCAACCTTGTGCGAGAAAGAATCGAAAAAGTATTTATGGATGGTCAGCTCGCTGAATGCGAAATTACCCTTCACGATCTGAACAAAATTGCAGAGAACTTCACGCGGATTCTAAACGGCATCTTCCACCAAAGGATTGACTACCCAGATCTCGTCATAAGGGAATTCAATGGCAGCAAGAAAAAAACCCATGCCAATTATAATAGAAAACAGGCAGAAACAAATAAGCATTGACCGGCGTAGCGTGCGAAAGTCAATGAGCAGAATTATGAAGCATCTCAATTGTAGCGATAAGGTTATTAGCCTGCTCTTTGTCGACGACGAGGAGATAAGGGAAATTAACAGACATTATTTAAGCAGGGATTATCCCACAAATGTTATATCCTTCTCTCTTACTGAAGGGGAATACGGGGATATCAATCCGAACATTCTGGGCGACATTGTGATTTCAGCGGAAACAGCCTTCAAGGATGCCGAGAAATCCGGTATCGCTTTTAATGACGAGCTGGCATTCCTCATGATTCACGGCGCTCTTCATCTTCTTGAATACAATCATGAAAATGCCAGTAGGGTGAAAGCTCAACTGATGAAGAAAAAGGAACAGGAGCTATTCTATATGCTGAAGGGTTATGACATTCGATGAGCGTAATATCATTTCAGGATTATGACCTGACCCGGGCGTATGTTATCTTCGCGCGCCAATTTATTCACTTCCAGGATTTTATCGAGACTGACTCCATTCTTTTTTGCAATTTTACCCAGACTGTCTCCGTTTCGTACGGTGTAAGTTCTCCCGCCGTCGTTAGATGCCGCTTCTTTGTTTCTCTTTGCGAGCTTCTTATGAGACTCTTTTTCCGAGGCGTTGCTCTGCTGCTTTTCTCTATTCTTGTTACTTATCAGGATGACTTGGCCGCCTTTGAGGGTCTTGCGCTTTTTGAAATTGTTTAACCTTCTGATTTCATCAACGGTCGTATCAAAGCGTTTTGCGACAGACGCGAGGGTATCGCCTTTCTTTGCCCTGTATTTTATCGTTTCCCCGCTTACCTGAATATCATCCTTGTCTGACTGTTGAGTTGATTTAACGCTCGCATAACCGCTGCCGTGCACGGGTATGATCAAATGCTGGCCCGCTTTCAGCCCTTTTCTGCTGGAAACATTATTGTTTGCCATTATCGCACTCACAGATGTTCTGTATTTCCGCGCGATTGACACGACTGTCTCTCCCCGTTTCGCCTTGTAGTGCACAAATACCTGCTGCGGCTTCTCACATTTGGGAACTTCATCGATGATCCTGACAGATTTTTCTGCCATTCCCGGAGGCACCTTGAGATTATATTCTTTATCAGGCGTAATATTTTGCCTTAGCTCCGAATTAAGCGTAGCAATTGTCTCCTCTGAAGTTCCCAGATGGCGTGCGATATCCGAGAGACGCATGGATTTATCTGTTTTCACAGTTTCATAGCGGTAGGCATTTTGCCTTTCAAGACTCTCATTAAGATCAAAGCCGTACTTCTTAGGATTCTTTAATATTTGCAGAGTCGCAAGGAAGCGGGGTACGTAGCGCGCCGTCTCATAAGGGAGTTGACGGTAAAGGTCCCAGAATCGGTCGAAATAGTTAATATGTTGCCTCGATATGACTTTGAGGACCCTTCCTTCTCCACAATTGTATGCTGCCAGAACTGTCAGCCAGTCGCCGAACATACCGTGCAGTTCCTTCAGATAGTCAATGGCAGCCCTGGTCGATTTTTCCACATCCAGTCTTTCATCGAGCCATTCGTCGCGGTTTAGGCCGTACTTATAGCCCGTAGAAGGAATGAACTGCCAAAGGCCGAGGGCGCGCGCGCGTGACAGGGCATGAATTTTAAAACCACTTTCGACAAGTGGAAGCCATGAGAGCTCTTCGGGCAACCCCGCATTTTTCAATTCTTTCAAGATTATAGGGCGATAGAATGCGGAACGCTCGTGTGACTGGACAAAAAAATCTCTTTCTACTGTTTGAAAAAGCCTGATTTCCTTCTCCACATCCGAATTAACGACATGCGGTATTTCACTGTGCTTACCGCTCGTCGTAGTGTGCATCGACGAGTAGATAGCGAGGATCTGCTTTGATATGAGGAGGCGTATGTCATCCTTCTGGCGAGCGATATCCGGCTCTCCATCCGCATCCAGAAGCAGCGCATAAGCCTGATCGAGCAAATCTAAGGCATTTTCCAGATCCCCCTTGACCCAGTATTCTCTTGATTCGTCAAGGAGTTCAAGCGCCTCTTCCATTATGTCCCTGCCCTTTTCTCTCTCTTGTTCGTTCACAGCACCATTCGCAAGAACCCCGTGTTTCGGTGACGGGGTGACTTCCTTTGTGATCTTGTCTCTTGATTTCTCCTGACCGACGACAATGAGGGACGGTTCATCTCCAGTCTTCATCTCTCCGTAAGCTTTACTGATTGAAAATATCGGGCAGAGAAGCAGGCATATGAAAAGCAGTGGCAGGAGAAAACGGCTTTCTCTTGACATCTCAATGAACTCCTTTCTATTTGTATACGACTATCGATCTCGGCATCAGAGCTGCGAGCTGTCTATATCATATTCTGCTGATTCATTATAGTTTTAATTCAACAGATATGCTTCAATAAAGTCGTCTATATCACCGTCCAATACTCTATTCACATTGCCGACCTCTAAATTTGTCCGGTGATCCTTGACTAGCTTATAGGGGTGAAGGATGTAGGATCTTATCTGGCTGCCCCAGGCGATGTCTTTTTTCGCTTTATTCAGTTCGTCTATCTTCTTCTTCTGTTCCTGAAGCTGCATTTCGTAAAGACGCGACTTCAAGAACTTCATTGCCATAGCTTTGTTCTTGTGCTGAGAACGCTCATTCTGGCATTGCACCACTATACCCGTCGGTAGATGCGTAATCCTGACGGCAGAATCCGTCTTATTGACATGCTGTCCTCCCGCACCCGTTGCCCGATACGTATCTATGCGAAGATCATTTTCATCGATTTCCACGATTATCTCATCGTCAACTTCAGGATAGACAAAAACGGAAGCAAATGACGTATGACGGCGCGCTCCGGAATCGAAAGGCGATATGCGCACAAGCCTGTGTATGCCGATTTCCGCCTTCGCATAGCCATATGCATAGTTTCCTTCAATGGTCATGGAAACGCTCTTCAGACCCGCTTCATCACCGGGTTGATAATCGATAATGGTGGTGGAAAAACCTTTCCGTTCAGCCCATCGCAAATACATGCGCAACAGCATCTCCGCCCAGTCCTGAGCCTCGGTTCCCCCTGCGCCAGCATGAATTGTCATTATGGAATTCATCGCATCCTGTGGAGACCCCAACATAAGTTTCAATTCTGCGTCTCTTACGGATGCTTTGAGGCTGTCTAAGTCTCTTTCGATCTCTGCTACAGTTTGATCATCACTTTCTTCGCGTGCCAGATCGAGCAGGATCTCCATGTCGTCGATGCTGTCCTTTAACTTCTTCCAGTTATCGACAATCATTTCGAACTTATTCTTGTCCTTCAGGATTTCACGTGCCTTATCCTGTTCATTCCAGAAATTCTCGCTGAGTGATGCTTTTTCCAGTTCTTGGATGTGCTTTTGTTTTTCTGCTATGTCAAAGACACTCTCCAAGATGATCTATTCTCCTTTTCAAGTCGAACATGCTTTCATTTATTCCTGTGAGCGTCAACATTTCTCCTCCTCAAACTCATTATTATGCAACAGACCAAGATTGTCATGCAGATCAGAACAAAAACGTCCCCGTGTACCGAATAGAATGTCTTATTGTTAATAAATTTTATCTTACTCCTCAAGGCTGTTCTTTCAAACAATTCCGTCTGTGCGACGATCCTCCCTGTAGGATCGATTATGGCACTGATTCCTGTATTTGCGCTTCTCACTGCATACAGGCGATTTTCGACTGCCCTGAATACGGTCATGGAAAGATGTTGATAGGGCGCCGATGTCCTTCCAAACCAAGCGTCATTCGTTATATTGACAAGCAAATCAGCCCCCATTCTTTTATATGCCCTGCTCGCCTCGGGAAATATCCCCTCATAACATATCAGAACACCAAGCTTATGGCCGTCCATGGCCAGAGGCTTATATCCTTCGCCCGACCGAAAATCCCCCACGCCTACAACCAGTTTATTGATAAAGGGAAACATCTTTCTCATTGGCACATATTCACCATAAGGGACAAGATGTACCTTGTCGTAACGCCCAAGAATCCTTCCCTGCGGTGATAATAGAAAAGCACTGTTCAAAAAAGATACGCACCCTGCATCTGCACCACAATCCTTCTGATAGCTGGGACTTCCGAAAAGGAGCCAATCTTCCGAGATACGGGCAACATCCAGAATCTCGCTTTGCATATTGTTCACATCCTGAAAGAAGAATGGTGCTGCAGTTTCCGGCCACACGGTTAGTGCCGGTACCGATGATCTCTTCCTTAAGGAGAGATTCTTATACACACTGATCGTATCATTCTGAAAGTTGGGATTCCATTTAACGCTTTGATCTATATTCCCCTGAACAACGGCAATACCCATCGTCTCGGCTGCCTGCGAGACCTCCTCTATTTGGCCCGTACGGATGTATCCGTAACAATAGATGCCAAGTACGATTATACAGCACAAGGCGACTTCACCCATTACCCGCCTGCTTCTGAATCTCTCATTCAGGACATCGTAAATAACTACATTCACGAGAATGATAATGAACGTGATTCCATATGTACCGGTAATATCAACCGCCTGAATCAGATATCTATTAAGGTATTGAGAATAAGCAAGGTTCTCCCAGGGAAATCCCGTCAACAGATGAGACCTTCCATATTCCAGACACGTCCACAAGGCCGGCGCCGCGATAATCCCGGAGATGCCTTTTCCTGAGAGATATACAACACCCGCCGCAAACAGAGCAACGTATATGCTCAAGTACGCGGCCACAAGCACCATGAGAAAGATACCTATGGAATATGCGAGATGTCCATAGTGGATAACGACAAACGTAATCCAATACATGATGCCTATGTAGAACGTAAGGCCTGCCACGAAGCCAGCGATCAACCCATCCCTGATATCATCAGCATCCCTGAGGGCAAAAAAAAGGGGAATCAAGGCCACCCAGACCATTATCCCTGCACCGTGTTTGGGAAAGGAAAGAAAGAGAAGGATTCCCGAAGCAACACTCAAAAATAATGTTTTTCTATTTATCCTCAAGCTTTGCGTTCTCAATTCGTATCACTGTCCCTCCCCGCTGTGCCTGGGATCCATCCAACCTTTTTAACTTGACCTTTTTCACGCTTCGCTCGTCCGCTGACTCAATTATCATTTCCAGATTATCGGCATGAATAATCTCTCCAGTCACGGGTATTTTTCTCAGCAGGTTAAGTATGAATCCGCCGAGGGTCTCAAATTTCCCTTCTCGAAACTTCACGCCCAGATAATCTTCAATAGCCTCGATCTCCACCCTTCCGTCAATTAGGGTATAACCGTCGCTTAACTCAACGATACTGCCCTTTTTCGCGTCATGTTCGTCATGGATTTCTCCAACAATTTCTTCAATGAGGTCTTCAAGAGTGACGAGGCCGGATGTCCCGCCATACTCATCTATGACAATTGCCATGTGGTATTTTTTCTGCTTCAATTCATGAAGCAGATGATGTGTATTCTTTGTTTCAGGAATGTAATATGGTTTTCGGAGACTCGACAAGATATCCGTTTCCGTTATAGGCTTTGACCAGAACTTTAGAAGATCTTTAACATTCAAGACCCCGACGATGTTATCCACATTCTCAGCATACACAGGCATCCTCGTATGTCCAAATTTAATGGTAAGCTCAAGAATCTCTTCCACAGTCGCATCGCTTCTGATAGCTACCATTTCCGTTCTGGGAATCATCACTTCTCTGACTACGGTATCCCTGAATTCAAGGATACTTTGAATCATCTCACCGGATTGCTGATCGATGAGCCCCTTTTCTTCTCCGGCGTCTATTATGGACTGTATTTCCTCTTCCAGTCGCGCCTGGTCGTCAGCAGAGAAAAAATTCCTGATTCTTGCAATAATTTTATTGTCCAAGATACCCGACCTCCCTCTTTTAGAAACCCCTCATATATTCCGGTCGCAGAGATTTCACATCGTTTTTCTTGATTGTGTCGTATATCGTGGTTACGGTCCTCTCTTTTTCTTGGGGTAGCCTTGCCCTTATGGGAAGATAATTTGAAGCGTGATTTGAGGTAAAGTAACAGCTGCTGAAATCGGACTTTTCGATAATACTGGCCAATTCTCTCAGAAGATCAAACTTATCGGGCAGCGCAAACTTTCCCGATTCGTATTCCGAATGTAATGGCGTTCCGGGCATGAGCATAAGCGTCAAGGCACTTGCGTATTCAGGGTCTATATCAGTTAGGATTCTTGCCGTATCATGGGCATGTTCCGTATTCTGCTTGCCGCCCCCCAGACCAAGTATAACAGTAACAGATAGCGGAATACCGGCATCTTTCACTCGGCGGCCGGCCTCGATCATCTGTTCAGCAGTAACACCCTTTCTTATCATCCGTAGCAATTCATCGTTTCCGGTTTCGATGCCAAGATACACTATTCCGAGACCGAGATCTCTCAACTCAACCAGTTCGTCAACGGTTTTTCTCAAAATGCTCTTGGCATTGGCATATGTCCCCACCCTCTTCACACCCTGGATATGTGTGCGTATCAATCCCAATATCTGGATGAGCCTTTCCTGCGGTATGATGAGCGCATCGCCATCGCAAAGAAACACTTTATCAATAGAACGCCAGTGGCTGGCTTCAAGAATATCTTCCAGAATTTCATCGTATGATTTTATCCTGAATTTCCTTTTTTTGTAAGCAGGGCAAAAGCTGCAGTTGTTGTGGGAGCAGCCAACCGTTACTTGCAGCAATAAACTGTTGGCCTCACTCGGTGGCCTTATTATATCTCCTTCGTATTTCACCTCGTCCTCTTCTCATGCATTTGAAAGTCTGTTTGTGAGCAGAAACAAAAAAGGAGTCAACCTAATGGTCAACCCCTCTTCATTTTTGGCGGGGTCGATGGGACTTGAACCCACGCCCTCCGGCGTGACAGGCCGGCGTTATAACCATCTTAACTACGACCCCAAAATGACATATTTGTCTTAACTCTTAAAGCCTTATTGCTCGTTTTCTTAATGCGCAATAATTAATGTATAGGTTATCACCTATTTTTTCTTTGGTAGGCGGAACAGGACTCGAACCTGTGACTTCCACGGTGTAAGCGTGGCGCTCTCCCAGCTGAGCTACCCGCCCGTAACGTTTTCCCTAACAACTGTGTCTCCTGTTGTCAAGAAATAATTAGTTCAGTTCAGTTCAGCTTTTCATTTGCGTTCAAGTGTTCCAGAGGATGAATCGCTTCCGTCATCTGAATAGACGGCAGGCTCACTGATGCCTCTTCGTCACGCTCCTCATGCCTTCGTGTTTCGTCGCCGGCAACGAAGGCAACCTTCATAACCTCATCCATATGATCCACAAAGACAATTTCCAGGACCTTCAAAACATTAGCCGGTACATCGGCCAGATCCTTTTCGTTATCCTTCGGTATAATTACTGTCTTTAAATTTGCGCGATGAGCCGCAAGCAGCTTTTCTTTCAGTCCCCCTATAGGTAACACTCTACCCCTGAGCGTAATTTCCCCTGTCATGGCCAGATCTCCGCGAACTTTCCTTTTCATGAAAGCCGAGGCAATGGAAGTGGCTACGGCTATCCCCGCAGATGGCCCATCCTTGGGTATTGCCCCTTCGGGCACATGCACGTGAACGTCCGTCTCCTTGTAAAAATTCTCATCAAGACCGAACTTGTCCGCCCTGGCGCGGACGTATGTCAGGGCTGCCTGGACCGATTCCTGCATTACGTCACCCAGTTTGCCAGTCATTACCATCTTTCCGGTTCCCTTCATCAGGGATGATTCTATGACGAGAAGCTCTCCGCCGACTTCAGTCCAGGCCAGGCCTATACACAAACCGATTTCGTCCTTTCCTTCAGCCTCTCCATGCCTGAACTTCGGTACACCCAGATATTTGGACATCGATTTTGAAGTGATCTTGACTTTACGGCCTGCGCCATTTGTCGCTATTTCTTTGGCGACTTTTCTACAAACTGATGCAATCTCCCTTTCCAGGTTGCGGACGCCGGCCTCCCTCGTATATTGTCTGATAATACTAAGCAAGGCGCCGTCGGAGAATGATATGTTGTCCTTTGTGAGCCCGTTAGCCTCCATCTCTTTCGCGACGAGAAATTTCTTGGCAATGTTCAGCTTTTCCGGTTCAGTATATCCGGCGAGGCGAATCACCTCCATCCTATCTTGCAAGGCAGGCGGTATTGTTTGCAGAATATTTGCTGTAGTAATAAACATCACATCAGACAGATCATAGTCCACCTCAAGATAATTATCATTGAAGGCATTATTCTGTTCCGGATCAAGAACCTCCAGCAGCGCTGCTGATGGATCACCTCTGAAATCGGAACTCAGTTTATCCACTTCATCCAGACAGAATACGGGATTATTCGATCCCGCCTTCTTCATCAGCTGTATGATTTTACCGGGCAGAGCCCCTATATAGGTTCGCCTGTGTCCCCTAATCTCAGCTTCATCCCTGACACCACCAAGAGAAAGTCTGACAAACTTCCTGTTCGTTGCGCGCGCGACGGATTTCGCCACGGAAGTCTTTCCGACTCCCGGGGGCCCAACAAAACAAAGTATGGGGCCTTTATTCTTTTTCACAAGAGATTGGACGGCCAAGTATTCTAAAATCCGCTCCTTCACTTGCTTTAAACCATAGTGATCTTCCTCTAGGATTACCTCGGATTCTTTGAGTGTATGCTTATTCTCTGTCTTCTCAGCCCAGGGCATATCCAGCAGCCAGTCGATGTAATTCCTCACCACCGTCGCTTCAGCAGACATAGGAGCCATCATCTGCAGTTTCTTTATCTCATGCCTGACCTTCTTATGCGCCTCTTCCGATAATTTCTTTTGTTTCAGTCTCTTTTCGAGTTCGGCTATTTCATTTCTGAAGTCATCCTTCTCTCCCATTTCTTTCTGGATGGCTCGCATCTGCTCGTTGAGATAATAGTCTTTCTGGGTCTTCTCCATCTGTTTCTTGACCCGTCGCTTTATCTTTTCTTCAACCTCCATTATCTCGATCTCTCCGAGCATCAGCTCGTAGACGGCTTCAAGTCTTTCGTTGACATCGAATATCTCCAATAGTTTCTGCTTTTCCTCAAGCTTCAGGCTTATATGAGATGCTACGACATCCGCCAATTTCGAAGGGCTGTCTATGGAGGCAATTGTGCTGACCATTTCCATATGCACTTTTTTGCCAAGTTTTGCATAGTTTTCAAAAGATTCACGGATGTTTCTCGTTAAGGCTTCAGCCTTTACTTGATTTCTGTCATCCAGATCCTCGATCTCCTCAACATTTACCAGGAAAAAATCTTCATTTGCCAGATACTCTCTTATTATTCCCCTCTTCTTCCCTTCCACCAGCACCTTTACTGTGCCGTCTGGAAGCCTTAAAAGCTGGATAATGACCCCTATGGCACCCACTTTATGAATGTCACTTTCTGCTGGTTCATCCTTTTGGGCGCTCTTCTGCGCCACCATGAATATGCCTTTTTCACTCTTCATGGCGGATTCAAGTGCGGCAATGGATCGCTCTCTGCCTACAAATAGCGGCACTATCATGTGCGGAAATACGACGACGTCTCTCAACGGCAACAGGGGCATTGTCATTGCCGCACGATCGTTTTCCCTATTCTTCAAAAAATCAAACATATCTCTATTTCCCATATATCAGTCTCTTCTTTATGCAGTTTCGGATTTTGTTTCAAAAATCAATATTGGTTTTTCCTTGTTCATGACGACGTCTTCTGTAATTACACACTCCCTTACATCATTCCTGGAAGGCAAGTCATACATGATATCAAGCATCGTATTCTCCAGAATGGATCTCAATCCCCGTGCACCTGACTTCCTTTCAACGGATAACTTGGCTATCGCACGGAGGGCTCCGTCAGTAAATTTCAATTTAACATTTTCAAGATCAAATAATACTTTGTATTGTTTTGTTATTGCATCCTTCGGTTCGATGAGAATCTTTACCAATTCTCCTTGATCCAATTCGTTCAGTGTGGCGACTACCGGTAAACGCCCGATAAATTCCGGAATCATACCGAATTTAAGGAGGTCTTCCGGCTGAACCTCCGATAAGAGGTTGCCGATCTTCTTATTGCGTTTGCTCTTGACATCGGCCCCAAATCCCATGCTTGACGCACTGAGTCTCTTCGAAATGATGTCTTCAAGATCATTAAAGGCTCCGCCACAAATGAATAATATGTTCGTCGTATCAACTTGAATAAATTCCTGTTGAGGGTGCTTTCTGCCTCCTTTCGGAGGAACATTCGCCAGCGTTCCCTCTATTATCTTCAGGAGGGCCTGTTGCACGCCTTCTCCCGAAACATCCCGCGTAATTGAAGGATTTCCCGATTTCTTTGCGATCTTGTCAATTTCATCTATATACACAATGCCTTTAGATGCCCTTTCCACGTCGTAATCGGCATTCTGGAGAAGACTGAGTATGATGTTTTCCACATCTTCTCCTACATACCCCGCCTCTGTCAAGGTCGTCGCATCGGCTATCGTAAATGGGACATTGAGGAGCTTCGCCAGGGTTTTCGCAAGAAGCGTCTTCCCTGATCCCGTAGGACCGATCAATAAAATATTGCTTTTCTGTATTTCCACTCCATCCAGGTCTACATTCGAGAACAACCGGCGGTAATGATTATAAACAGCAACAGAAAGAACCCTCTTGGGCCTTTCCTGTCCTATTACGTATTGATCGAGGAATTTCTTTATATTCCGGGGCTCTGGTATGCCCTTCTGAAATTCCTCGCTGATTGTCGGCTCACATTCCTCTTCAACTATGCATCGGCAAAGTTCGATGCATTCATCGCATATATATGCAGCCGGCCCGGCAACCAGCTTTCTTACTTCGTTCTGATTCTTGCCGCAAAACGAACAGAATAAGATGCCTTGACCGCCTTGACTATCTTTGCTTTTTCTCACCATCTGCAATACCTCTTTCTCAGTTCGGGCCTTGCCTTTTTACGATGATCTCATCGATGATGCCGTATTCTTTTGCTTGATCAGACGTCATGTAATAATCCCTCTCGGTATCCATTTGTATCTTTGAAAGAGGTTGCTCCGTCAGACTTGCTAGAATTACATTCAACTCTTCTTTCATACGCAGGATTTCACGTGCCTGTATATCTATATCAGTCGCCTGACCATAAAATCCACCAAGCGGCTGATGGATCAATATCCTTGAATGCGGAAGGGCCGTTCTTCTACCCTTCTCACCGGCTGCCAGGAGCAACGCAGCCATACTTGCTGCCTGGCCCATGCAAACTGTGCAGACGGAAGGTCTTATGTAGCGCATGGTATCATATATCGCCATTCCCGAACTTACATTGCCTCCGGGCGAATTCAAATAAAAAAATATTTCCTTGTCGGGATCGTCAGATTCGAGATACAGCATCTGGGCAATAATCAGATTTGCGACATCATCATCAATTGCCGTACCTAAGAAAATTATCCTGTCTTTCAAGAGCCTTGAGTAAATATCAAAGGCTCTTTCACCTCTTCCATCTTGTTCGATTACCATCGGAATTAATGGCATTTCTTCGCCTTCCTTAATCTATTTCTTGACTATCTCGACTTTTGCTTTGTCTTCTATGAATGCAAACACTTTCGTGTTCAGAATCTCGCTTCTTATGTCATTCATCATATTGCCCGATTGCAAAGATTCTTTCAACGAATCGTAATTTTGTCCTCGTAATTGTGCCAGTTCTCTTATCTTCTCTTCAATTTCCTGATCAGACGCGGCAATGGCTTCCTTATCGCCTATACTTTTCAGAAGAAGTATAGTTCTCACTATTTTCGAAGCTTCATCCTTATAAAGCTCATAGAGCTCCTTATATCTCTCCGGTGTCTCTTCGCGCTTCATACCACGCATAGCTAGTCTTTTTTGCATGTCATCAATCATATAAGCGACCTGACGATTTACGAATGCCTGTGGCACCTCAAACTGATTGCATTCGAGGAGTTTCTCTATTATGAGACTCTTGAAAGCCGAATCTTCCCTGCCGATATTTTCTTCTTCAAGTGTCTTTCTGATATCCTTCTTCAGATCGTCCAAGCTCTCATATTTCTCAAAATTCTTAATGAACTTATCATCGATCTCAGGGAGTTTCTTTTCTTTAATATTCTTTAATGTTACAGCAAATACGACCTCTTCCCCCGCTAAAGTCTTCGCATGATAATCATCTGGTAATCTAATTGTTATTTGTTCCGCCTTGTTCTTTTTCATACCGATGAGCTGTTCCTCGAATCCGGGTACAAATCTCTTGGATCCGACTTCCAGAAGATAATTTTCCGCCTTCATCTCCTTGACAGGTTTCCCCTGGACGAAACCCTCGAAATCTATAACGACATAATCGCCTTCCGATACCCCCCTGTCTACCTCCAGCTCTTCCATAGTGCTAAACATGTCCCGGATTTCCTCGAGTCTTGCTTCGACATGAGAATCCTCAACTTCATGCTTCTCTTTCTCAAGCTCGAGGCCAATATAGCCTGTTGGGTCAATGACCGGTTCCACTTCTACGACGGCAGTAAAAGCAAAATTTTTGTCTGCTTCTATTCCCTTCTGATCTATGTTCGGTTGCGCAATAGCATTGATTTTATTTTCTTTTAAAGCTTCCCAATAATATCTATTTACCAGATTCGATATGGCTTCGTCTTCTGCATGCTCTTTATATAGGGACTCGAGAATATCCCTCGGCACTTTCCCCTGTCGAAAGCCCTTAATCTTGGCTTTCTTGGCCACGTCTTTGTAGACTGTGTCTAATTCCTTCTTGACCTCTAACCATGAAATATCAAACAGTAATTTCTTTTTTATCGGACTGACGTCTTCGACTCTTACGGCCATTATGCTTTCTGACACTGCGTTCTTAACCCCTTGATATTTGTGGATCTAACACCGAGTCTGGTGCGAGAGAGGGGATTTGAACCCCTATCCGCTGAGGCGGGCTGGATCCTAAGTCCAGTGCGTCTGCCAGTTCCGCCACTCTCGCTCAATGACTATATATTCATTCGCTCTGGTATTGTCAACGGCTATTATTTACTGGAGCTTCTCCGATTTGATTTGCACAAAGTGCGCCAAAATTGCATAATGAGTTTTCAGTTTTTTGATTGCTCCACACAATGAGTGACAAGAGCGAATAGTTACATAGAGCGTATTGCTGACTTTCGAAAAAACCCTTTAGATTATGATAGTCGCTGACTTCTAATTGCTTAAATTCCATAAAGATACTTGATGAAAACGCAAAACAGATCAGCCTGCCCGGGGACAAAGCCAATATAGATCTGCCGCACGTAGGAATATAAAAACCTCCGGTCTTGATGTCAAGCGGCATTACCAGGATTCTGGAATCTGCGTCTAATATCCTGAAAAGTCAACAAACGACGCAGGAATCATGCAAGAAGGATGATGATGGCTAAGAGGATAACACGTTAATTATCTGCAACAAATCCGCCGCCAATCCAGACGATGACCATCTCATTCTGCCAATATCTCTCGCAGACAACGTTACCACCGAGTACCTCTTCATTCTCGCAAAAAGGCTCGGTTTTTCCTAATTACTGGTTTGTGCCGGAAGATTTCCTCCTAAATTACGACGCCAAGGAAATTGCATCCCATTTCGATGTCTCTGAACAAGATGAGTTCGATGATTACATATAGATGATTACATATATCTGAAGCCGGATCTCATCCAACTGAAGGGAAACAGATATGCCAAACAGAGGAATTTGATCCATCGATTTTACAAGCGGTACTTGAGCAAATGCAAAGTGTTGATAGAAATGATAGATAGTGGCAAGATCGGGGAATGCCTGAATTTCTTGCGGGAATGGTGTGAACTGCGAAAATGTGATGTAGACAACGCACGAAAAATAGCAGTTTAATGCCTTACCCCCCACTTATCTAGTCTATGGTCATTAGAGATTGCCATCTTTGCCACTCCGTATTTGTGGGCAGGCCTTTCTTCTTTAAGATATCAATGATACTATGCTCATTGAAACGGAGGTAAGGATTGATTTTAAGCTCGTCCGTTAATCGAGAAAAAACATGATCGGGCTTATAATCTTTCGAAAATGCTTCTATATACTCGTTATCCGGTTCAAGTCTCCTTGCAAAGCTCAGCGCCTCCTGTACGTAGTCATGGCCTGCATAAATAACGGTACTCGCAGGCAGGGACATGATCTTCTTTATGGAGTGATAGAAGCCTTTCAAATCTCCTGAGAAGCAATTACCGATAGTACCATTGAAAAGAGTATCTCCCGTAATCAAGGCCTTGTCAGCATGAAAGCAGAGGGAGTCGACGGTATGTCCAGGGGTGTCATAAATTCTGATTTTCCGGCCTTCCAATTCGATTTCTCTGCCATGTATCTCTTCATAACGCAAGAGTCGGGCATTTGATTGCTTAAGAAGGGCCATGTTGCCACTCGTATGATCCATGTGTTCGTGTGTATTTACGACGAAAATCAGATTTAGACGATGGCCCTCGGCAAAAGACAAAATCTCGTCAGATGCTCCGCCATCGACAGCCATAGCATAGTTCTCGCCGTAAAGAATATAACCTAAGTTATCAAGATGATATCGGAATTGTTTGACTTGCAGCATGGATAGGAGAATATGAGATAAGAAGAACAGATTTTAGGACGGACTCTTTCCAACCCTCTATTCTAATAAAATAGCTCTTGAAAAATCTTCCGCCATTAAAGTTTTTTGACGGGAAGGACGATTACTAATAATGGTCGGGGCGAGAGGATTTGAACCTCCGACCCTCTGAACCCCATTCAGATACGCTACCAAGCTGCGCTACGCCCCGACATTTAATGAATGACAGTTGTATGTTGACTACCACCATGCCATGACTCTGTCAAGCACTATGAAAGCGGGCACCTGTCCTTGGAGCAATTGCATAAAGTTCTTGAAATCAAGATTTCCATGTAGTAATTTTATATGCGTGCAGTCGGAAGCATTAGAATTTACCTTATTTCCCAACGACTAAAGATGAGGTCTCTATGCAGTTATTTTCCCTCGTGCCATTACTCATCATTTTGAGTATCGCCTCACCGGCCTCTGCGGATATATACAAGTACGAAGATGCACAGGGCGTCATCCATCTGACAAACGTTCCTACCGAAAGCGGCGTCAAATATGTCCTTATCATGAGGGAAAAGCGCGTCCTTCTCGACAGGAAGTTGGGAGATAATATATCACAATATGATGACTTGATTATCAAGGCGTCAGAAAAACATAAAATAGAGCCTGCCCTAATTAAAGCAATCATAAAAGCGGAATCAAATTTCAACCATCGGGCCGTATCTCCAAAAGGGGCCAGGGGGCTGATGCAATTGATGCCGGCGACAGCCTCGTCATTGCAAGTGCAGGATTCCTTCCATCCTGAAAACAATATCGAAGGCGGCGTAAAGTACCTGCGGTATCTCTTGAATTATTTCAACGGGAATCTGCCTTTAGCTCTGGCTGCCTACAATGCAGGCGAGAATGCCGTAATTAGGCACAGGGGCGTCCCTCCCTACCGCGAAACACAAGTATACATACAGAGGGTCCTCAGTTATCTCGATAAATTCAGATAATAAAACTCCATCTCATTAATGTTTGATATCATCCGAGCAGAAATACCTCTTGAGCTTTCGGAATTTCTTGTCTTTGATGCCGTGAATCTTCATCAGATCCTCAACTCTCTCGAACCTTCCTGACTCCTCTCTGAATTGAATAATCCGCCATGCAGTCTTTTCGCCGACGCCGTTAATCAACATAAGATCATCTATGGTAGCTTTATTGATGTCAATCGGAATGCCGAGGGCCAACTTATCTGCGTTATTCATTTCCACGATTCTTAAGCGTCCGTGCGAGTCGATGACAACGGTCTTGCCTGTGGAAAGCCGCTCGTTGAGCATATTCTCATCAAATGCTTCGGTATTTCTGATACCGGCAGCCCCCAAGAGATCGCAGACTCTTGCTTTCTCCGGTACATGAAAAATACCGTTAAGGCCCTCATTGCCGGTGAGGCCTACAACTACAGGGCCAGAACTCTTATCGCCAAATGGTATATCGCTTATTTGTGACGGAAATAGTGAAAAGAGATAGGAAATCGCAAAAAAAATTGACGCAATAACAACGATAAGGATGGCTCCGTCACGTTGTCCTTCCGTACTTTGCATATTCGTCTATTGAATTCTTCGGCATCGTAAAATGGGTATCGTGGCGATTTACTCTATCTTGCGAAGAACTCATTTCTTATCTAATTCGAATGCATCATGCAGGGCTGAAACGGCAAGCTCGGTGTATTTCTCCTGTATGACGCAGGAAATCTTGATCTCAGAAGTGCTGATCATCAATATATTCACCCCTTCCTTAGCCAAGGATGAAAACATCTTTGCGGCGACACCCGAATGACTGATCATCCCCACACCGATGATTGATATCTTGGAAACGTCTGCATCTATCTCTACCCTGTCCGCACCTATTTCTTTTGCCACTTCTTGAACTAATTCGTGCGCCTTTTTTATTTCCTTACGTGAGACAGTGAATGTCAAATCTGTGTAACCCTCGAGGCTGGCGTTCTGTATAATCATATCAACCACGATATTATGATTCGCTAGCGGGGTAAACAGTTGAGCTGCAATACCGGGCCTGTCAGGAACGCGAACCACCGTAATCTTTGCTTGATCACGGTCATAAGTTACCCCACACACCACTTCCCTTTCCATCTCCACATCCTCCTTCGTCACCAGTGTGCCTCCTTCGTCCGTAAATGACGACCTGACGTAGACTGGTACCTCGTATTTCTTTGCGAGTTCGACTGACCGGGGTTGCAGGACCTTAGCTCCTGCCCTTGCCATCTCAAGCATTCCATCGTAGGAGATCCTGCTCAATCTCTTTGCTTTTCTGCATATGTTGGGGTCCGCTGTATATACGCCGTCAACATCCGTGTAAATATCGCATACATCGGCTTTCAGTGCCGCTGCCAAGGCAACAGCACTCGTATCTGAACCGCCTCTCCCCAGGGTTGTAATATTTCCATCCTTATCCATACCTTGAAAGCCAGCCACAACAACAATAGTTCCATTTTTAAGTTCCTTGTATATCTTCTTTGTTTCGATACACAAGATTCTTGCCTTCGTATAGGATCTGTCAGTGACAATTCTTATCTGATACCCTAGCAAAGATTTTGCGCGGAAGCCCATTCTGTTCAGAATCATGGAGAGAAGAGTTACCGTCACCTGCTCCCCCGTGGAGATAAGGGCATCATACTCCCTTCCATCAGGCTCGTCAGTGGCCTTGTGAGCCAGTTGTATCAGCCTGTCTGTCTCACCAGCCATTGCCGAAAGTACTACAATAATATCATTTCCAGCTTCTTTTGATTTCAATACACGCCTGGCCACAGTCTCTATCTTGCTAAGATCTGCAACTGAAGTACCTCCGTATTTTTGTACAACAAGGGCCATCCCCTAAGAACCTCCATTCCCCAATTCCTGCAAAATTATGGCTATTTTCTTGTCTTGTCCGGATATGATTATGTTCCGCTCATTTTCATCAGCGTAGTTTATCAATACAAACAAGGTTTCATCGGGCAGAATGCCTTCCACCTTATCGGCCCATTCAACAACACTGACGCCCTGTCCGAAAAAATACTCCTCATATCCCATATCCTCCATCTCTGAGGCTCGCGACAAGCGATATAGGTCAAAGTGATACAGCATTATTCTCCCCTGATACTCATTTATCAAAGTAAACGACGGACTCGTTATCTGGTACTCATCGGGTACGCCAAGACCTCTGGCTATGCCGTGAGTAAGGCAGGTCTTTCCAGCACCTAAGTCGCCAACAAGGGCAACAACATCCTTCTCCATAAGATTCCGTCCAATAATCTTACCTATAAGAAAAGTTTCCTCGGGGCTCCGAGATGTAACCGTCAGCTTGGCGGCACGCTCATTAATGGCATTTTCGAGACTTGATGTAATTGTCCTCTTGGGGTTTGAACCCATCCCTTATTCCACCCTGTCACGGCGCGTCGTTTCTTGCCAAGTGACGCTCTCCGACAAATATCCTCGCCTTTCAAGAACTACAATTGCATGTGCATGTTTCCTCGTATGTGTCATACTTACGTGGACCGCGTTCACACCGAGATTATCGAGGATATTGCCTATTTCTTTATTCATCTTCAGTACCGGACTTCCCAGTTTATTGTTGCTCACTTCAATTTCTCTTAACTTGACCCCCATCCCTAGTCCGATACCAAGGGATTTCAGAAAAGATTCTTTTGCTGCAAATCGTGCTGCAAAATGTATGGCTGGAAATGCCTTATTCCTGCAATATTCGATTTCATCAGCGCTATAAACCCTCTGTAGAAAGCGGTCTCCCCATTTCTTGAGAATTTTTTCAATCCTCGAAACTTCCACAAGATCTATCCCTATTCCATGAATCATCTGCAAATGTCTGTCCCGTATACTTGTAATCTTAAATACTGCTTACGCCCTGAGAATCGCATCGGCCATGGTAGCTACCTTTTTCATTGTCTTCACGTCATGCACCCGCACTACATTTGTCCCGTTCATGATGGCGGCTGTCACCGCGGCTGCAGTTCCCTCTGTGCGCTCCGTCGGCCCGCCGCCCGTTATATTGCCTATGAAAGCCTTCCTGGATGGCCCGGTGACGATGGGTCTTCCCATAACCTTGAACTCTGATAAATATTTTAGCAGCCTCATGGAGTCTTCCCCGGTCTTTCCGAAACCGATGCCGGGATCAATCATGATATTTTCTGGGGCTATTCCGGCAATCCCGGCCTCTTCCATTTTGCCTTCGAGAAAATCAATGATGTCTCCTCTGAGAGATCTGTATGATAAATCTCCTTTTTGCATATCTTTAGGGGTGCCACGCATGTGCATCAGGATAATCGCAGCGCCTGTATCAGCGATTGCATTCGACATGTGGCGATCAAAGGTCATGGCACTCACGTCGTTGACAATGTCTGCGCCGATTTCCACAGCAAGTCTTGCAACCGCCGCCTTTGTCGTGTCAACGGAAATCGGAATCTTGCTGGACCTCTCCAACCCCTTTATGACAGGAATTACCCTTGCAATCTCTTCCTCAAGGGGAACTGGCGCCGCACCCGGCCGAGAAGATTCGCCACCAATCTCTATTATATCTGCACCCTCCTCCATCATTTTCAGACCATATTCAACTGCATCGCCCGTGTTTTTGAAAAGGCCGCCGTCAGAAAATGAGTCGGGGGTCACGTTGAGTATTCCCATGATCTCCGTCTTCTCGCCCAACACAATTTCCCTTCTGCATGTCTTGAGGATAAAAAGATCTTTCGAAACATTCGCGAGGAGTTCTTTGATGGCCTTTGATATGGCGCTTAATCCTAACGGCTGAATGGAAATCTTATCGCACAAACGCTGTATCTGCTTTTCTGTACCCATGATAATGCAGTCCGTTTCCGCAACGCTGCATGATACAGAAGAACGCGAGACGGCAGCATCACCGCCTATAGATAGCATTTCTTGTTTTATAATATTAGCTATGTTACATTTGATACCTTCAAGTAATACATTATGATGAACCATCTTGGGCAGCATTGCCTCAATGCCGTATGGATCGCAATCGATCTTTCTCAAGACCTCAAGAGTCTCATATGACGACTTTAGATGTAGACATCTGGGACGACTCTGATCTGACATTTTATAAGAAATATAGAGAAGGGGGCTTCACTAGCTGGTTTAATGCTCTCTTGGCGCCATATCCCCGCTTCCTGCCACATCCTCCCTTTGCATTTGTATGATTTCATCGAGTTCTGTAGTATTCAAGACCTCCTTCTCCAGAAGCGCAGATGCGATCCTGTTCAATATATCGATGTGATCTGATAACAGTTTCTTTGCTTTTTCATAACTGTCCGATACCAAGCGTGTCACTTCCTTATCAATCCTTTGCGCTGTCTCTTCGCTATAGTCCTTGTGTGTGGCAAACTCGCGACCGAGAAATATCTGTTCTTCTTTCTTTCCGTAACTCAGCGGCCCCATTGCGTCGCTCATGCCCCATTCACAGACCATTTTCCTCGCGAGGTTCGTGGCCCTCTCAATATCGTTTCCGGAACCCGTGGTAAATTCATTCAATATCAGCTCTTCCGCTGCCCTGCCCCCTAACAGAATGGTTATATTGTTCAAGAGATACTGTTTGGGATAAGTATGTTTTTCATCCACGGGCAATTGCTGCGTAAGGCCCAGCGCCATGCCCCTAGGAATTATTGTAACTTTATGGATGGGATCACTTCCCGGCAGTAGTCTCGCCACCAAGGCATGACCTGATTCATGGTAAGCCGTGTTCTTCCTCTCCTCAATGCTTATCACCATGCTTTTTCTCTCGGCACCCATCATGACCTTGTCTTTGGCAAACTCGAAGTCGCTCATATGCACCTTATCTTTACCGTATCTCGCAGCATAGAGAACGGACTCATTGACAAGATTTTCTATGTCTGCACCGGAAAACCCAGGTGTCCCTCTTGCTATAACTGCAAAATCAATATCCTCCGCCAGTGGAGTCTTTCTAGTATGCACCTCCAGGATCTTTTCCCTGCCTTTAACATCGGGAAGAGGAACGACTACCTGCCGGTCAAACCTGCCGGGTCTCAGGAGCGCAGGATCAAGCACATCAGGCCGATTCGTCGCGGAAACTAGAATTACTCCTTCATTTGATTCAAAGCCATCCATTTCCACGAGAAGCTGATTCAGGGTCTGTTCCCTTTCATCGTGTCCTCCTCCCAAACCAGCGCCTCTATGCCTTCCTACTGCGTCGATCTCATCTATGAAGATAATACATGGAGCATTCTTTTTACCCTGGTCGAAGAGATCCCGCACACGCGAAGCTCCCACGCCAACGAACATCTCGACAAAATCAGATCCGCTGATGCTGAGAAAAGGTACCTCTGCCTCGCCGGCAATTGCTCTGGCAAGCAGTGTTTTCCCGGTACCCGGCTGGCCGACGAGAAGGAGTCCTTTGGGGATTCTTCCGCCCAGCCGCGTAAACTTTTTGGGATCCCTGAGAAACTCGATTACTTCCTCCAGCTCCGCTTTGGCCTCGTCTATACCTGCCACATCGGCAAAGGTCACTTTTTTTGATTTGTCAGTAACCAGGCGGGCCTTGCTCTTGCCGAATGCCATTGCCTTGCCCCCGCCAGCCTGCATCTGGCGCATGAAAAATATCCATACGCCTATGAGCAGAAGCATGGGCACCCATGAAATCAGGACATTCATGTACCAGGGCGACTCTTCTGCAGGCTTTGATGCAATCCGTACGCCTTTATCCTTCAGAATCTGCATCAGCCCCACGTCTTTCGGTGCATATGTCTTAAAATTCTTGCCGCTGTTTAGCTTGCCAGAGATACTCTCGCCCTGTATGGTTACTTCAACTATCTGCCCCTTTTCCGCGTAGCTTACAAAATCACTATAGATGATATTTTCCTGCGAGCTCTTCGGCTGATTGAAAAGATGGTAGAGCAGGACGAAAACCAGACTGATAAAAAGCCAGAGCGCTATGTTTTTCTGCAATGAATTCAATATTACCTCCCTGTGGCCTCCCGCACGCGCGCGAATGACAAAAAACCGTTTTAAAGTTCTTAATCTACAATTACATTAACAAAGGTATTATTTCAAACAAATTCTACTTTGAGTATCTGTCTTGTTTTTTCTGTTATTTTAACACGTTCGCTAAGTCGCAAACCCGCAAGCCAGAGCGCTGTCTCCTGATCCAGTAGTAGGGGAATCTCTTTTCTATGGCGGCGCGGTATCTTTTCGTCAATGAAGACAGATTTTATCTTCTTCATTCCTCTCATGCCCAGCGGTTGTATTCTGTCGCCCGGTCTGACAGTTCTTATAACCAGGGGCAGAGATATTCTGTCGTAGTCCATAAAAACGGCATCTTTGACATTTGTTCTCACATGAATCGGGCCTTTTGCGAACTCAAATATCATCGTCTTTCCCAACTCCACCATTTTCACCGAGGCCGGAGGGGTAACCTCGTAATAGAGTTCATTACATCTTTTACTTAGAATTTCTTCTTGACCCTTTTCCCTCTTGGAAATGACAAGGGTATCATATTCGCGCCTCACCTCGATATTGCAGGGCAAGTTCACATAAGCACCGGGGCGATCAGAACTGATCAGTCCGAGAGCAGCGCTCATGTGTCTAAAGCCTATGCCCTTACCGTGTGGGCTTAATCCTTCTAACAGATGTTTGATAATCCTTCTCTGAATAGCTTCATGACATTCTAAGAAGTGGGATATACAAATCTTAAACTCACTATCTGCCGGCGTCACGCCCCATGCCGTCATCACTTTGACGGTTGCGACTTCCATATAATCGTCTTCGATACGCATGACCTCCGCCATGCTCTTTATAATTTCGTCCAATTTAGGATTATATTTTGCCTTCAGTTCAGGTATCAATGCATGCCTTATCCTATTTCGCAGGTAACGCTGATCCGCATTCGAGGCGTCTGTAACAAAAGGTAATCCATGGGATGCGAGGAACGATATTATTTCATCCCTCGTCACACCAAGAAGAGGCCTGATATACGTTGAATCTCTGGCGGGCAGCATGCCCTTTAGTCCAGTTGGACCGCTTCCCCTCAAAAAGTTCATCAGCACGGTCTCAGTCTGATCATTAATATGATGCCCTAAGGCAATTTTTCGTGCACCATGTTTCTTGGCCACGTCATTTAGAAAATCGTATCTCGCCTCCCGGCTTGTATCTTCCATGCACTTACCGGTTACTTGTCCTAACGATCTGATATCGAGAGACTTACTCTCAAATACCAACCCCATGTCTTGGGCCATTATGCGTACGAATTGCTCTTCGGAGGGTGCCTCTTCCCTGAGTCCATGATTAAGATGCGCCACAATTAGAGTAAGCCTGTATTCGCAGGAGAGCATCTCCAGTGCTTTTAGCAAGGCTACGGAATCTGATCCCCCGGAGACGGCCACAACAACTTTTTCTCCCGGGTCAAGGAGATGATTTTCTTTTATGGCGTCTCTAACTTTTCTAATCATACTTGATAAATATAGTGCAGTTTCAGTCAAATATTTTAATTAGTTCCCGGAGTCCTTCACAAGCATAATCAGGATCAAGGGCAAGCAGAATATCTCTGCGTGTTAGCCCGTTCAAAAGGGCACAACTCAAAACGCCGGCATTCTTTGCGAGCATTATGTCGTTCACACCATCGCCTACCACGACTGTGTCATTATAGACGGCATGAACCCTTTCCAGAAGAGGAATAAACAAGCGAGGATCTGGCTTTATGTAAGCTGTGCTGTCCGCCCCGATAATTTCTTCGAAATATCTTGAGATGCCCAGGGCGTCCGTCATCTTGAGCGTAAAATATCTCCGCTTATTCGTGATAATGACCTTTTTCTTGTTGCGGAAGTGATCGAGCACTTCGATGACGGAATCGCACAGGCGTGTCGTATCGAGCATGTGCCCCGCATAGTAATCGGAAAAAATATCCATCGCCCGATTGAACAGATGTTGAATATCCTTGCCGAGTGCTCTTTCGATCATTTTGTTGACACCATCCCCCACGAACGTGAGAATTTCCTCCTGGCTTTTCGTTGGTATATCCAGGCTCTCTAGGGTGTAATTGACGGACGCTACGATGTCACCTCCGGAGTTAACAAGGGTCCCGTCCAAGTCAAATATCATGAGTTCAATATGTTTCATCCTACAGGGTTCCATAAATCTATAAGAGTTCTTATATATGACGGGTCAGGCAATTACAAGATAGCAATAACTATATCCGTGCCACAAATTTGCTCTATTGACTGCTTGAAAGGGTTTGTGCTAATAAGCACAAGTCCGCTTGGATCCGCGATAGATGGACCGAGACGGAATGGTCAAATAAGAGTGTTTTTGTCTTAAGGCCGTCCGGGGTTTGTCTGGAAGGCCTTTTTTGATTTTATAAACTTTTAATTATGAATTCTCAAGAGATAAGAGGGGATGCTGTTGCCATCCTCGGCCTCGGTAAGGTGGGTACGGCAATGGGCTTTCTTCTCCGCCAGGCTGGATATAGGATAGTCGCCGTTGCCAGCAGGTCGCAGGCATCCCTAAGTCAGGGCGTAGTCTATACGGGAGGTAAACCGTATCTCAATTTTTCTGAGGCCGCTCTTACCGCCAATTGTGTCATTATTGCGACGTCTGACGACGCCATCGCGCACGTATGTGAAGAGATATCAACTGAAGGAGGGATAAAGCCCGGTGCCAAGGTCATCCACATGAGCGGCGCCGGAGGTCTTGACCTTCTTGAATCTGCGCAGGCTGCCGGCGCTCATGTCGCTTGCATACACCCGCTACAGTCCTTTCCCGATGTAGATAGCGCTATCAGCAACATTCCCGGCAGTACCTTCGGAATAACTTCGGAAGATGAAATTAAGGAGTGGTCCGTACAAGTGGTCAGAGATTTGGGCGGCGTACCATTCTTCATTTCCGATGCCGACAAATCCCTTTACCATGCTGCTGCCTGTATAGCTTCAAACTATCTGACGACTCTTATCCATATGGTAGAAGAAATCTATCAATCACTTGGTTTGAGCCGTGAAGACACCATTCGCGCCATCTGGCCCCTCGTTATGGGTACCATCGCCAATATTGAGGCAAAAGGTACGGCGCAAGCACTGACGGGACCTGTAGCACGCGGAGACGCAGGCACAGTAAGAAAGCATGCAGATGCCGTGCGACAGAAACTGCCGGCGCTCTTGCCGGCGTATAGCGCACTTGGCATCTTAACCGCCGACCTTGGATTGAAGAAAAGAACATTGTCTTTCGAAACTGCCCGGCTAATTAAAGAAATACTAAAGTGAGGTAACGAAATGAGCAAGCAAACGAGTACAAACAGAATCACTACTGCCGTGATTCGCGACATGAAAAGGAAAAAAGAAAAAATATGCATGTTAACAGCTTACGATTATCCCACGGCACTCATAGTAGATGAAGCAGGTATCGACGTTATCCTCGTTGGAGATTCGTTGGGCATGGTCATGTTAGGTTACGACAGCACGCTGCCGGTTACCATGGACGAAATGATTCATCATACGAAGGCAGTGTCCCGCGCCGTAAAGCATGCCATGGTCGTCGGTGATATGCCGTTTATGTCCTATCAGGTCTCTGCTGACGACGCGCTTTATAACGCCGGCCGTTTTCTGCAGGAAGCTGGTGCTCAGGGTGTCAAACTGGAAGGAGGCAGAGAGGTGGCCGAAATCACGAGAAGGATGACTTCAGCAGGAATCCCCGTGATCGCGCATCTCGGCCTGACGCCGCAATCCGTTCATCAGTTTGGGGGATACAAGGTTCAGGGCAAAGAAGAACAGGCAGCCAAGAGAATCCTGGAGGATGCAAAAATTCTTGAAGAAGCCGGGGCATTTTCTGTCGTCTTAGAATGTGTGCCGGCAGCGCTGGCAAAGACAGTGACGCAAACTCTTGCAATTCCCACGATAGGCATAGGCGCCGGCGTTGACTGTGACGGTCAGGTGCTGGTACTTCATGATATGGTGGGGATGTTCGACAAATTCATACCAAAATTTGTCAAGACGTATGCACATCTCAATGTGCACATGGATGAGGCCGTCAATCAATATATCGATGAGGTGAGAAGGGGTATTTTCCCTGAAAAAAAGCACTCATTCTGACACGGTGCCGTTTGCCATATGCGCATTGCGGCATGCTTGCATATTTCACGACCTTATCTCTTCTGCTCCAGTACCTTGCGAATAGTTTTAGCATGCTTGCCGATCACAAAAGGCTTCATGACAAACTCCCGAATCCCCATTTCTTTGGCCTGCTTTTCATTTATGAGCTCGCTGAATCCGGTGCACAATATAATGGGAATATTCGGCCGGAAGGCCATTAGTTCTTTCGCCAACTCAATGCCCGTCATACCCGGCATGGTTACATCGGTGATGATCAAGTCAAATGCATCAGGCTGGGCGCGGAAGGTTTCCAGGGCTTCCAGGCTGTTCGTTTTGATGGTAACACTGTAACCGAGCGACTCCAGCATCCCCTTCCCCAAATCAACAAGGGGGTTTTCATCGTCAACGAACAAGATTCTCTCATCCCCCGTAGGAAGCACTTCCGCCACCATGGCTTCCTGTGTGATCTCCTGCTCAATCCTGGGAAAAAAAGCATGAAAGGTGGTCCCCTTGCCAATTTCACTATGAACAGTAATCATTCCTCCATGTCTCTTGACTATGCCCTGCACGACGGCAAGCCCCATCCCTGTTCCCTCGCCCGGGCCCTTGGTAGTAAAGTACGGATCGAATATCCGTTCCGATATCGACGGCTCCACTCCATGGCCCGTATCGCCGACTGTCAGTCTCACATAAGGCCCAGGCTTTAAATCAGGATACCGGGAAACGAGATACGTAGCGGCCTCGACACTCGCCAAGGTCTCACTCAATATACCGCCTTTATCCCGCATTGCATGTCCTGCGTTATTGCAAAGGTTCATCAACACCTGATGGATCTGAGTCGGATCAGCCAGAATTACCCCCTTTTCCGGTGGGATTGCGATGTCCTGACGAATCTCTATGGTGCTGGGCAACGAAGAGCGCAAGAGTTTGAGGGCTTCTTTGACAGTAGGCACTATATCAATGACTTTTCGCTCCTGATCGGACTGATGCTGAAGGTAAGGATCTGGTTCACGAGGTCTCTTGCCCTATAACCAGCCTTGAGCACCTGCTCCAGGTCACGTCGCACCGCAGTCGTCCCTTCGGGAATTTTGTAAAGCGCCATCTCCGTGTAGCCGATAATAGCCCTCAGTATGTTGTTAAAGTCATGGGCTATGCCGCCTGCCAACGTACTTATGGCCTCCATCTTATGCGCTTGGCAGAGTTCCCTCTCAAGCCTCACCTCCCGCGTGATATCACGGTGGATACTTACATAGTTTATTATATTGCAGGCGCTGTCCAGCACAGGTGAAGACGTAACCTCCGTTTCGTAGAAAGTGTCATCCTTCCTTCTGTTCACTAGATGCCCTGCCCATACTTCACCGCGGGCGAGCGTTTCCCGTATATTCTTATAAAAGGCCCTGTCATGCTTATCACTCTTGAGAATACGGCTATGCTTGCCCATGAACTCGCTCTTGCTATAGCCGGTCATGCGCTCGACAGCCGGGTTGACGTATTGGATCACCCAATCTCTATTAGTTACTATGAGACCTTCCGCCGTCTGCTCAATGGCCGTGGCAAGGTGCATACGCTCTTCTTCGGCCCGCTTTCGCTCCGTTATATCCGTGATGTATATCCCTGATGGTCCCTACGTAGCCGCTTATTTCTCCGGCATCGTTGAACTCGGCAGTAGCTTGGCTCAGCACCCATGTCGAGGAGCCATCTGGTCGATCAAATTGATATTCCAGATTAAACGGACGATTTCCCTGGACGCTTCCGTACCACTTCTTGACGATGCTCTCCCTCTCTTCGGAACGAATCGCTTCTGCCCAATTCTTTCCCACCGCCATTTCCATAGGCATGCCGGCAATCTCACACCAGCGATCGTTCACGTAAATAAGGTCGCCTTGAGCATCAATACGAAAGATACCGACAGGCGATACCTGTGCCAGGGTATGAAATAATATTTCGCTTCTCTCTAATTCTTCATTTGCCGTCAGCAACTGCGCGGTTCTCGCCCTCACTTGCTCTTCCATGCCGTTATGTGCCTTCTTCAGTTCGCTCTGAGCGGCTTTGTGAGAATTAATCAAATACTGGGTGAAAGTGCCGTACGTGACAATCAAACTCGCTATTAACAGACGCACGAAAACGACACCCGAAAGCAATGCATCAAAGAACCAATATACCAATACGGCAGCGATAGATATTATAATTAATCCATTGTTTTCTATTTCCTTACGAGCCCCGTTTCCTTCCATATGGCATATCTTCGGACATGATGATCTATTGGCGATAATTATATGACATATTCAATTTCTTTGTGAACCAGAGACGATAATTGCAGGGATACGTATTTCTGTGGTTCCATGTCAAGTCCATGCTTCGATATATGGATGTGAAGAACTTTTCGAAGATGCATATGCATGGCTTGACTCTGTCCGCCATCTCTATTCCTGAATAAGCAGACGGACGCTCCATCAGTTCTTATAAACTGTGATCTTGGCCTTCGCCCTCAATTTCTTTAGAATTGCATCAAAGGTCTCCTGCTGTTTTTGTTGTACGAGAAAGGCCGAGATATTCCCTTTCATCCTCTCATCAAGGTCAAGCGCCTTGGGCGCATGACGCTCCAACACCTGAATTATGTGGTAACCATATTCAGTCTCCACAACAGGACCTATGGCATTGACGTCCTGCGAGAATGCAGCATTTTCAAATTCCTTGACCATTTCGCCCCGCGTGAATACACCTAGATCACCACCCGTCTCCTTGCTGGGACAGTCGGAATTCCTTTTCGCTACTTCCGCAAAATTCGCTCCCGCCAGCAACTGTCTACGCAGATCCTCCGCCTTTGCCTTCTTTTCCGCCTTGATCTTATCATCGTCTCCGGGTGCCTTTGCTATAAGGATATGTCTAACATGAACAGCCTCAGGCATCTTGAACTTGTCTCTGTTCTTTTGATAGAATTCATTTATTTCCTTATCCGTCGGTTTGGATTTACCCGACATCTGCATCATAACGAGCTTACTGATTTTGATCCTGAACCGCAGATCTTCCTGCATCTGTTCCTTGGTGATCTTGTTCTTTTTCATGAGATCCTCAATCGTCGTTCCTTTAGGAAGATCATTCTTTATCTGCTCTTGAGCCTCTTTGACCTCCGCATCGTTGGCGCTGATGTTCAGTCTTTTCACCTCGTTTGTCAGGAGTGTCTTTGCGGTAAAGTCACTGAGGACCTGCCTTCTCGCATTCTCCTTGGCCTGCTCGAGACGGTCGGCAGGCATTTGTTTCTTCATTACAGACATCATTCTCTTAATTTCTGTATCAACTTGACCCTGGGTAAGCTTTGAGCCATCTACATCTATAACTACCGCAGATCCTCCTGTTGGTGCAACTCCCGGCGAAGAAGGATTTGCAGAAACGGTTTCTTCTGACGGCGGCGCCTCCGGCTTTTGAAGTTCACTTTGTGTGCTCGCCTGTTTTTCATCTTTTGATCCGCAACCACCCAATGTAAATATGATAAGGCAGAGAAGGATAACCAAGGCGCGGATATATTTTTTATCTCTCATCGTAGTCCTCCACTATGCAATGAAATTATCTGCGTTTGAGCTTTTCAACTTAACCCTACAGCATAGACATCCATTCTTTTGATGCATGTAGTGCACGCCAGAATAGTCTGCTGCTTACATTAAACAGAAAACGTTTTTTTATATCCCCTTATTGAGACAAATGCACGATCTATTTCATCAGTCGGTTTATGACGTCTGCCGCCTTTGAGTATTCATCGCCGCTTATCCAGTGAATCAAAGTGCCTCTTTTCTCCATGCGCCTGAACCATGTTTCCTGCCTCTTCGCAAATTGACCAATGCGTGTATTGAGCTTTTGAAACATCTCAGTGTAGCTCATCGCGCCCCTGAGATAGAGTCCGACATACCGATATTCAAGACCGAAATAATCCAGTTTTTCCCATCCTATACCGGACAGATGAAGCCTTTCCACCTCCTCGATCATGCCGGCCTTCAATCTTGCATTAAGGCGATCCGTAATCCTCTGGCGCAATGCGGAACGTTCCCAGCGGATACCGAGAACCAAGGCAACTATCGAGGGGAAATGAGATTCGTGACTGTGGTGAGCTCTTGTAAACTCCATGATTTCTATGGCGCGCACCACGCGTTTTCGATCCAAGAGATCAGTTGTATTGTGGACTGCAGGCTTGAGTTCGATAAGCCGGTTTCTCAATTCCTTCATCCCTTCCTTTTCGAGTTCATGCCTTAAGGAGGGATTTTCCGGAACTTCCAACAGCCTGTATCCCTTAATTGCCGCTTCGATATACAGGCCCGTTCCACCGACCATGATCGGGACTACGCCCCTTGACGAAATGTCAGTGAAGACACGCGAAAAGTTGGCCTGGTAATCAAACATACTGAATTCATAGTCGGGATCTACCACGTCTATGAGGTGACAGGGAACAGCCAATCCATCGACTACATATTCCCCAAGATCTTTCCCTGTCCCTATGTCCATGCCCCGGTAGACCTGCCGCGAGTCTGCCGATATTACCTCCGACCTCCTGTCCCTTGCCAGGCGGGCAGCCAATCGCGTCTTGCCTGAGGCTGTCGGCCCCAAGATAACAATCAAATTATAAGTCATTTTCTCTCTAACCGTGTAACTTGCAAATATACTTCGCTCGTGCGTATACTATATGCACTCGTAGTATTCGACAAATTGTTTTTATATTACTATGCGCTTGAGAATGCAAAGATTTGCAGACCTATTTACCAAGACACTTGTCACACCTATAAAAGCAGAATTCCGGTGCATTGGGCAATTCCCCGTTCTCTCGAGACCAGTCCTCCGCATTTACCAAACCACGAATAACAGATGATGCCTCACATTCCAAGAAGGACATATGAAAAACAAGGGTCTTGACCTCGGGAAGGGTCCTATTCTGCCGCTGCTTCTGAAGATGAGCTGGCCGTCTATAGCCGCAATGTTTGCGATGGCCCTCTACAATCTTGTCGATACTTTCTGGCTGACCCGGTTTGACCCCCAGGCTGTTGCTGCATTGACCGTGTGTTTCCCCATTCAAATAATATTTGGCGCCATCGGCGTGGGTACGGGTGTCGGCGCCGGCTCGTTTGCGGCGCGCATGTTCGGTGCCGCACAGCATACGAAGGCCCGACAAACAGCCGGTCAGGGAGTGCTTCTCTCCGTCCTGCTGGGATTAGCCATCATCATAATTACACTTGTTTATCAGGATAGAATACTGGAAATCTTCGGCGCCACCGGAGATATTCTTCCCCTGTCCAGACAATACCTCGCCACTGTCGTATTTGGTTCACCCTTCTTACTGTTCCTCATGATTTCCAATAACCTCCTTAGAGCAGAGGGAAATCCGAAGGCATCAATGTATGTCATACTGGTCATGTCAGCAACCGGCGCGATCCTCGATCCTTTTCTCATCTTTGGTCTGGGCTTGTTCCCGACGCTGGGCATTTTGGGTGCCGCAATTTCCGCAATCGTCTCATATTTTTTGGCGAGCCTTCTCTCCCTGTATTATCTGAGATTGAATGCGTCCAGGTATAATTTAAGCTGGTCCCACATGATTCCCAATTTCTCCATTATAGCCTCTATCTATCAGACGGGTTTCCCTTCAGTTATCATGAACTTCGTCTTCAGTCTCGTCATGATAGTTTACAACCATGTCCTGGGAGCATTTGGACCCATGGCCATCGCAGCTCTTGGTCTCTGTTTCCGGATCAATCAACTTGTTATTATGGTATTGTTTGGCATGGGACACGGCATAATGCCTATGGTTGGTTTCAGCGAGGGCGCCGGACTCCATAAACGGCTCGTGGAAACGGTTAATGTTGCCGTCAAAATATCTGTCCTTTTCTCCGTGACGGCCTTTGTGGTTCTCGAAGTATTTGCCTACCCTATTCTGCTTCTTTTCACCAGTGACCGAGAACTTTTGGACATAGCCGTGCCTGCCGTGAGGATATTTGCCACCATGCTCCTCTTGGTCGGTCCTAATCTTGTGTGGATCAATATGTTTATCGGCTTGGGCAAGGGTTTAACATCCATGCTCTTATTGATGACACGTGACACCCTACTTCTGATACCCATGCTTGTTTTTCTTCCGGCGTACTTCGGATTAGCGGGCGTATGGGCGGCGCAACCCATCTCAAATTTGCTTGTTTTCTTTATCATCTTATTCTGGAAGAAACGAGAATTCCGGATGATTGAAGAAAAGATTTGATATCCTGCTGATTATAACTCGTTCCCGTTCTCATCCAATGTGCATAGCGTCCTTCGATAGTCACAGGCAGATGATTCATGATCGTAATTGATAAGGGATACGGCTTATCATTCCATGTGGCATGCCACGAAATGTCCGCCACCCCTGTCTATCAATTCCGGCTCGTCCTCTTCACATCTATCAAACCGGGCTGGGCACCGGGGAGAAAACGGACATCTTACCGGACCATCGGTCGCGCCTGTGATCTCTCTCTCCCGTATCAACTGCGGCTTCTTCCTTCCGGGATCAGGCACCGGCACCGCTGACAGGAGTTCTATAGTGTACGGATGCAGAGGATGCTCATACAATTCGCGATTATCTGCAAGTTCGACGATCTTACCTAAATGCATCACCGCAATCCTGTCGCTCACATGCCTTACCACACTGAGATCGTGCGAAATAAATATGTAGGTCAAATTAAACTCCTTCTGCAGATCTTTGAGAAGGTTCACTATCTGAGCTTGGATCGACACATCGAGTGCGGAAACCGGCTCATCGGCAACGATCAATTGCGGTCTTAGAATAATGGCTCTGGCGATACCGATACGCTGCCTCTGACCGCCGCTGAATTCATGAGGATACCTATCCTTCTGTTCCTTTGTCAGCCCGACGATATCCATGATGCGGGCGACCTCAAGGGCCCTTCCCTCTCGATCATCGATCTGGTTGATGAGGAGCGGTTCCCCGATGGTGCCCCCCGCCGTTCTTCGCGGATTCAGAGATGCATATGGATCCTGGAATATAATCTGAACCTTCTTGCGGTAGGCTTTGAGATCTTTGCCGGATAATTTAAAGATGTCTTCACCTTCAAAGAAGATCCTGCCATCCGTAGGCAAATCGAGCCGCATAATCAGTCGTGCGAGAGTGGATTTCCCGCAACCGCTCTCACCGACAAGCCCGAGAGTTTCGCCGCTGCATATTTGGAGGGAGACGCCGTCAACAGCCTTGACGGAGTCCCGTCCTTTCGCGAGGAATTCGGCACGAACGTTATAGTATTTCTTTATTCCCTGGATATCGACCAAGACCATCTTCATTTTTGATCATAAAGCCAGCAGTGGACTCTGTGCTTCGGCAAATGCTCCTTGAATTGCGGCTCCTCCTCCCTGCAAATTTGCATTGTATGAGGGCATCTATCTTGAAAAGTGCATCCTTGAGGAAGATCATGAAGACTGGGAACGATGCCGGGTATCACTTTTAGATATTCATCCCGTCCCCAAGCAAGGTCAATTCTGGGGATCGATTCCATGAGGCCTACTGTATACGGGTGAAGCGGTGTGGAGAAGAGCTTCCCCACAGGGGCGTATTCAACAACCTGCCCTGTATACATGACGGCCACATGCTCTGCCGCCTCGGCTATCACGCCAAGATCATGGGTAATCAGGATTACCGATGTTCCTGTATCTTTCTTCAGTCTGCTTATCAGTTCCAGAATCTGGGCCTGGATGGTCACGTCGAGGGCGGTCGTCGGCTCATCTGCAAGCATGAGCTTGGGACCGCAGCATAGGGCCATGGCTATCATGACCCTCTGGCGCATGCCGCCACTCATCTGATGGGGGTAATTCCTGATGATTGTCTCGGGAGAAGGCATCCCCACAAGCGAGAGCATTTCCACGGCACGGCCCATGGCCTCCTTCCGTCCAAGCCCCAGATGCAGTCTTATAATCTCGGTGATCTGATCGCCAATACGCAAAACGGGATTCAATGATGTCATCGGCTCCTGGAAAACCATGGAGATATCCCTGCCTCTGATCCTGCGCATCTCATCATCATCGAGCTTCAGGAGATCTACGCCATTAAAGAAGACATTGCCGGAGACGATCTTGCCGGGCGGGCTTGGTATCAAACGCATAATGGACAAGGCGAGAACCGTTTTCCCGCATCCGGATTCACCGACGACTCCCAGTGTGTCCCCTTCATCGATAACAAGGTCTACACGGTCAACAGCCTTTATTACACCGAAGTCTGTAGTGAAATGAGTGCTGAGGTTTTTGATTTCAAGGAGCATCCCCATAGGTCGTCAGCTCTTGCTCCGTTTCTGCCAGTCTTTCAGGAATTGAACTATCAAACGGACGCCAACACCGGACGCCCCTTTAGGGATATAGGGTTTGTCCTTCGTAAGCCATGCCGGGCCCGCTATATCCAAATGCACCCACGGGTAGTTGCCTACGAACTTGCTTAGAAACGCAGCCGCTGTTATGGCCCCGCCGGATCTGCCGCCGTGATTTTTGTAATCCGCCACATCGCTCTTTATCATGTCATGATAATCTTCCCACAGAGGGAGCTCCCAGACCTTCTCGTCCGTGGCATTTGCTGCATTCCGGATCTTACGCTTCAGACCATCGTCCGTGCCCATCATTCCCGTCACGTGATCGCCCAGGGCGATAACGCAAGCGGCAGTCAATGTGGCAAGATCAATAATAGCCGCCGGCTTGAATCTTCCCGCATACGTAAGAGCATCGGCCAGAATCAGACGGCCTTCCGCGTCCGTACTCAAGACTTCAATAGTTTGACCTGACAATGATTTTAGAATATCGCCGGGTTTATACGCTCTTCCGCCGGGCAGGTTCTCCGTAGCAGGTATCAGCCCAACAGCATTGACTTTGAGACGCAAATCGGCCGCCGCCATTATGGCGCCTATGACCGCGGCGCCCCCTGCCATGTCGGATTTCATCTCATCCATCTTCTCGGACGGTTTTATTGATATGCCTCCACTATCGAAGGTCAATCCCTTACCGACCAGAGCTACAGGCGGATCAGACTTATTTCCTCCCCGGTAGTCGAGGATGATGAACTTCGCCGGCTCCTCGCTTCCCCTCGCAACGCCTAAAAAAGCGCTCATGCCGATCTTATTCATCTCCTTCTCATCAAGCACCCTCAGTTTAACATTCTTTCTCTTAGCGATCTTACGCGCTTCACGAGCCATATCCGTCGGCGTCATTTCGTTTCCCGGAGCGGAGACCATATCTCTCGCGAAGGATACAGCACACGAGATAATCTCTGCCTCCTTCGCTGCAGCTCTTATAATATTATATGCCTTCTCTTTTTCTTCGATTATTGTAAATTCTTTCACCGCTCTTATCTTATCCCTGTCGATCGTCTTAAAGGACGTGTATTGATAGAGGCCGAGGGAGACGCCCTCTACAACTGCCCTGGCTATCTCATCAAGCGGTTTATTGAGAAATATGAAATCCAGCGATGTGGAAAACTCTTTAATCTTGAGTGATCGTACGTACCGTGCCGCCGTCGCGAAGGCACCCCTCAATTTCTCCGTTGTAAAATCCGTCTTTTTACCGACACCCACCAGGACAATGCGCTTTGCAGGTATGATTCCCCCAGTATATGTCACGGATACCTGAAGATGTCTGCCTTCAAAATCGCCCGCACGGATTATCTCTTTTATCAATCCGCCGCTCTTCTTATCGAGAAGCCGTACTTTACCCTGCAGTTCTCCACCACCTTCAAAGCATGGTACAATCGCGGCCGCTGTTCTGAACCCAGTAATCTCTCCTCTCTTAACAACAATTTTCATTTCGCCTCCTGATTACGGACAATTCGTGACTGACAAGCTCAATTCAGTCTTATGTGCCAGGACGAATCTTCATTATACGCGAACAAATAGCCTTTGCCGCCAATACGCCGCTCGCCGCTGCCTGCAATAAGCCCCTCGTAATTCCGGCTCCATCGCCGATGGCAAAAAGATTCTTCACTCTTGTTTCCATTTCCGGCGACACTTCGATACGATTCGAATAAAATTTAACCTCCACTCCATACAGCAGAGTGTGCCGAGAAAAAACTCCCGGAGCAAGTTTATCGAGAGCCTGAAGCATCTCGATGATGCTCTGCAAATGACGATACGGAAATACGAAGCTCAGGTCGCCTGGTGTGGCCTTCAGGAGTGTAGGTCTTGTGACGCAGTGGTCAATGCGATCTCGCGTGGATCGCCTGCCGGCAAGCAGGTCTCCCAGCCTCTGAATTATCGCCCCGCCGCCCAAGAGGTTTGCCAATCTCGCAATGTAGCGACCGTATGCGATGGGATCACGAAAAGGTTCCGTAAAGGTACTGCTGACGAGAATAGCAAAATTGCTGTTGTCACTCTTCCTTCTGGCATAGCTGTGTCCATTTACGGTAGTGATGCCCTCGCTTTCCTCAATTACGACCTCGCCGTAAGGATTCATGCAAAAGGTGCGAACCTTGTCGTCAAACGTCTTTGAGTAGAAAATCAGCTTGGGTTCATAGGTGATATCCGTAATTCTCTTGAGAATCGTCGCCGGCAGCTCTACACGAACACCGATATCCACGGGACTCGTCATTGTCGTAAGTCCCAATGCATCTGCCTCTCCCTTCATCCAATTGGCGCCCACCCTGCCGGGCGCAGCGACGACAAAATCACTGTTGATCACCTCACCACCGGTGAGTTGCACGCCTCTGATTGTTCCCTCTTCTGAAAGTAATGATTGCACCTGGCTGCACATCCTGACTTCGACTTTACCGTCAAGGGCTTTTCTCATGTTATTTAAAATGCGCTTGCAGTTCTCCGTGCCTATGTGACGAATGACGGTAGGAATGAATTCGAGGTCCGCTGCACGGGATTGATCCGCAATTTCCTCGACCGACATCGCTGAATCGCCGAAGATGCGGTTCGGTGCACCATATTTGACGAAAATCCCGTCTGTATTGTGCAAAAGTCTTGTCAATGCTTCTTTATCGAGAAACTCGGACAGGTATCCCCCCACTTCCGTAGAGATGTTAAGCTTACCGTCGCTGAAGGCACCGGCCCCTCCCCATCCACAGAGCACGTCTCTTACAGCACCGCGTTCACGTTTTTCCAGGTCGTTACCCTGGTCAAGGAGGACAACGCCATCGATGCCGTTTTCCACAAGGGTCAGCGCCGTAAATATGCCCGCCGGACCACAGCCTACTATTATAACCCGGTAGTCCATATATCTAAAAGCCTGTCTGTTCTTTCCGTATTATTTTTATTGAGAATGTCATATTTCATCGTTTAAATCAAGCTTCCTCCCATGACGGCTCAGCCATTCCATGACAAATCATGCTTTCTCAAGAGGAAAAAATAGTGTATAAATTCCGACAGTGTCTTTTACAAAATAAAATTCGGAATTAATGAGGCAGTGATGAAGAAACGAATATTGGTCACGGGACGTCTCCCGCAGGATATTATGGCAAACCTCGCGAAGAAATATGAGGCCGATATAAATATTGAAGACAAGCCCTTCGATAGGCAAAAACTTCTTGATGGCATTAAAGGTAAAAAGGGCCTTCTCTCCATGATAACGGATACTGTCGATGAGGAGGTGCTTGACAGGGCGGAGCATTTAAGAATGATCGCCCAATTCGGCGTGGGCTACAATAATATAGACGTGACAGCAGCCACCAGACGAGGAATATCTGTTTCAAATACGCCCGGTGTGCTTACAGATGCCACCGCAGAACTCGCCTTTGCACTGATCTTGGCTATCTCCCGGAGGCTCGTGGAAGGCGACAGGATGACCAGAGAAGGACGTTTCCGCTGCTGGGCGCCTATGCTCTTTCTGGGTCGTGAAGTTACGGGCAAGACACTTGGGGTCATCGGTATGGGAAAAATCGGAAAGGCTGTGGCGCAAAGGGCCAAGTGTTTCAATATGCCTATCCTGTATCACAACCGCAAGAGGATGAGCAAATCCGAAGAGAAGGAAATCATGGCAAAATACGTGGACATGAAAGCATTGCTTTCGCAATCGGACTTCATAACCCTTCACGTCCCTCTCACGGACCAGACGAGGCATCTTATAGGCAACCAAGAATTGTCCTTGATGAAGCCTACGGCCTATCTGATTAACACATCGAGAGGTCCCGTTGTAGATGAAAAGGCGCTCCTTCAGGCGCTGAAAAAAAAGAAGATAGGCGGCGCAGGACTGGACGTCTACGAAAATGAACCTGCCCTCACACCCGGTTTGGCGGAACTGGAGAATGTTATCCTGCTCCCCCATGTGGGGAGCGGCACACTGGAAACGCGTTACAGGATGGCCAACATGGCGGTTAAAAATCTCATCGCCGGCCTGAGCGGTGAAGTACCTCCCAACCTTGTCAATCCCGACGTTCTATTGCACCGACGTTTGTGAATTCGGTAGCGAGCGAATGACGAACTACTGTTCTTTAAGAATCGAAGATTCTCCGCAGCGGCATATTTTAAGACGCAAAAAGGTGGTCCGTAAGCCTGGTCAGCATCTTTGCGCCTTTCACTTCCGTCTCAAAGAGCGGCAAGACGGCCCTCACCCTCTCTCCGAAAATCTCCCATATCTCCGCCATATGTTCATCCTGCATTTGTACGCGATTACGTACAAACTCTACGGCATCCGGCCCCACCTGGTCCTTTTGAATGACGCCGTTGACGATAACGCCTCCCACAGGTATTCCGAATTCATGAAACCAGTTGATGAACCTTGTAATTACGGCGATGGGAAGGCTTTCCGGTAATGTTACGAAGAAGAACGCCGTAAGTCTATCGTCGGTTAGCAGCTCCTTCGCATGCGCCATCCTGTCTTTGAAGCCCAGAAGATAATCCATCAGAGGGTCCTTCTCCTCTTTCTTAGAAAAAGAAAGCATTTCTCTGAGAGATTTTGCCTCCTCCCTGCTCTTCAGCATCTTCTCCACCCAGAGGGAATATACTTTAGACATACCTAAGAGCCGTCTTGCATTTGCAGTGGGCGCCGTATCGAATACGTAAAAATCATATTCATCTTTGAACATGATATCCATCATGTTTTCGAACATGGCGGACTCTTCAAACGCCGGATTCATGGTAGCCGATTCTATGAAATCCTCCGCCTTTGTCTTAATATCCGCGAATTTAAGAAACCAGTTAATCTTTTCTCTGATTTCTTTCTTCGAGCGCTCGACCGTATCCTTCGTGTCGATCTCGAATGCGTAGCACTTTTCTTCATCGCAGACACAGGCGACCTTTCCGAAGACATCCTGCTCAAAGAGGTTCGAGAGGCTGTGCACCGGATTTGTTGATGCAAGCAAGGTTCTTTTCCCCTGTTTCGCCGACCATAGCGCGGCCGCCCCGGCCATGACGGTCTTTCCTACTCCACCCTTGCCTCCGAAAAAAATATATTTCAATTTGGGGTTATTCTCCAAATATTTCTTCATGCCCAGCGTTATTTGATCCACTGTCTAACTCCTTCTATTCCTTCTATTTGAGATCTCCGAACATAGCTTTTGCCATTTTTTCGATCATCGGCAGTCCCGTAACATCACGTTCCATCTCCGGCACGGATGCCAATATCTGATCTTTGAATGTGGCATCGATCACCTTCAAATAATGTTCCTGCATGGTGATACGATTTTTCAAATAATCGGGAATGCCCTTACCCTTCAACTCCGCAGGCAAAACCCGGTTGATAATATAACCGCTTAACGGCACATCAAATTTGGCAAAAAGCTCCGCTGCCTTCATGGTATCCTTGATTATCATCTCTTCGGCCGTGAGTACAAAAAAGAAGGCCGTCTTCGCCTTATCAGTCAGGATGCTTGATGATTTGTTGATACGGTCTTTAATGTAATGAAGCTCATTGAGAATGGCATCTTCGTCGATGGTCTTATCGCGGCGGATCACGGCGGCAACCTGGTCATATTCCCGCATCTGTTCTCTGAGACCCGTGATCTTATCTATCCAGGCGTCATACACTGAGGCCATGGAGAGATAGTACAATGCGTGTCCGAGAGGCACCAGATCGTATATATAATAGTCATAGCCGCCTGTGACCACGATATCGACGACTTCGTCAAATATAGCGCTCTCTTCCATGGCAGGCTCCGCAGCAGCAGCCTGAATATAGCTCTCGATTTCGTCGGGAATCTTGTCCATGCCATACATATCAAGGATCTTCTGGCGGATCTCCTGCTGGTATTCTTTCACGCGGCGGTCTGCATCTATCTCTTGTGCAAAGAGGTTTGGCATAATTTCCGTTGGCCCCTTCCCAAAGATATTTACTTTAAAGATGTCGCTCAGCGAGGCCTGAGGATCTACTGAGAATACAAGAACACGCTTGCCTTTCTTTGCAAGGTAAAATGCCGTGGCAGCGGAGAAAGTCGTTTTCCCGAGGCCGCCCTTTCCGCCGAACATTATATAACGCCTGTCCGGATACTGGTCGAATATCTTCTCTAATGAAATCGTAATCACCCCTTTCTTTCAGGCTAAGGCGTCCGTCAAATCCTTTTCTCTCAACATGCGTCTCTTCCACGTGGAAATCTGGGGCACCAGATAGGGCAGCAAACGCAACGAATAGTAGGGTGGCAGTATGGGCACACCCAGCATATCTCCTACGGTAATCAGAATGAACAGATGTTCCATGCCGGCTCTCGTTCTTAAGGCAAATCGGGCTGAGTCATGAGCGGCGACGCCATAGGCAAATTCCTTGACTGTCTTAAAGAAGCCACCCTTCTTTTTCTCCGTCATATTACACTCCTTTTCTACATGTTGAAGGGGCTCCATTGGGTCAATCCTTTCCCCAATGCTGTTCGAGCCCCTGAAGAATTCGCCTATGCGGAAGCCGGTTTCGGTTGCAATCTAAGTTTTCGATAACGTTTAAACGCCTTCAATCCCTCAAAACCCAATATGAGCGCAGCGATGACGAGAAAGAAACCAACAACACCCATCATGGTATTTCCAATCAATGCCTCTCCCTTCACTGCGCCGGAAAACACCTTTTGCAGCAAAGTAAAAGAAGTGTACAGCAGGGCGGCGATCGTGGTGACAAACATGAAGATCATGGGGTAAAATGCCCACGCATACGGCTTGCCTTCCGACATCAGATATGCGGTGATCAGCATCAGCGCGAGCGACGCCATTAACTGATTTGCCCCGCCAAAGAGCACCCAGAGATATTGCCACCACCCGGTCAGAACAACGGTGATGCCCAGTATGCTGGCAATGATAGTTCCGAAATGGGCGTTCTTAAAGATGGGACTCACATCACTCAATAGCTCCGAAGTCGCAATTCTCATGAACCGGATAACCAACTGCATGATCGTGATCGCCAATACAATCATCATCACGCTGCCGTATGAACGCCCTACATCCGCCGGCATGCCTAAGACTCCCAAGAACTTCGATACGCCAGCTGCGAAGACGGCGCCTGGCCCTTTTGTTATGGCAGCTCCGTATTCGGCGGGTGATGCGTAAATAGTCCCGGCTATAATCAAGGCAAACACAGCGAGCATCATTTCCACAAACATAACGCCGCCCCCAACGGGACGCGCATCCATTTCACTCTCCAACTGTCGGGCAGTTCCTGAACTCGAAACTATGCTGTGCCAACCGGATATTGCGCCGCAGGCTATGGTCACAAACATGATCGGCCATATCGGGCCAATCTTGATCGTAAAGTCGGTGTAAGCGGGAAGCGTAAAATCAGGATGGAGTACTAAGACTCCGACGATCCCGAAGAGAAGGCCGAGAAAAACAATATAAGACGCCACATAGTTAATCGGCAGCGCAAATCTCCAGATGGGCAAAATGGATGCGAAGTAGCAAAAGACAAATGCCACAATCGCCCACAAGGGCCGGCTGTTCGCAAGCTCATCTCCGATAATAGTGTTGGAGGGTGCGATTGTTCCGAGATAAATTCCCAATAGTGCGATGACAACCGTAACTACCGTCGTCAAGATTATATCCTTCTTCCAGCGATAAATCATCTGTCCTGCCAGAAGGCCACCGATTGTGAGGAGCAGCCATGCCATAGGAGACGCCTTCAGCCCGATGGCCGTACTGACAACGACATTGCCGAAAGCCCCAGCAATGAGAAGAAGATAGAAATACATAAATGACAGCAAGATAATTCTCGCCCGTGGTGAGATCAGCTTATGACTCATGCCGCCGAAAGAGGCGCCGTCACTTCTCATGGCGATCATCGCACTTGAATAATCATGAACCCATCCGATGAAAAAGGCCCCCGCCAGGATCCATATCAAAGCGGGCAGCCATCCCCATTGAATCGCAATAATAGGGCCTATAATCGGTGCTGCACCCGCAATAGATTTGAACTGGTATCCGAAAAGGATATTCCTGTTCGTTGGCATAAACTCCACGCCATCCATGTACATCGTGGCCGGGGTAGCCTTCTTCGGATCAGCCTTCATAACTTTTGTATCGATATACTTAGCGTAGACACGATAACCCAGGAAAGCTACAATAAAACCTAATATTAAAACAGATACTGAATTCATGCCTTATCCTCCTTCCCTCTAGTTATTGTAATATATGACGCACATACAAACTTCCACGATGGGCGGTCAAACTACACCGCTTCAAGAATTTGCCTATAATATACAATTGTTCTATATTCAAGAGATATTTGGATTCGCTGACATATCCATTAGTCACGTGAATAAGTCTTAATCCTCTTCCGGATCACTTAGAGATGAAAAGATTAGGGGGCAAATTGCAGAAATTTCCACTGTATTGAGATACTGATGTATAAAGATAGCTTATTCCTTTTCACTTTCACTGTGCGGAACAGCATCTCCCTTCTGTTTCTTCCTCTCTCTTACCAACGGAACAAAATGTTGAACCAACAACACCGCCATGATTGTCACTGCCGTGATCGTTATCAGCAAATCGCGATAAATTAAAATTAAGGACAGCATAATTAAGCCATAAAGCACAAGCGCTATGACCGTAATCTGTTGATTGTCACGCCTGATCTTCAATATCCATTTCTCTCATCCGTTTTATATTGCGTAAACCGCCCGCTCAAGCAATTACTTAAATCGCTTATTTTACTGCATATCACTGATCTCGGGTAGGGTCAATTGAATAGACGAATTGCCTCACATTAAATGTTACCCAAGGTAGTGAATAAAAGAGATCGTTGACTCATAAATAGGTGTTACCGAAC
The DNA here is from genome assembly GCA_049512055.1 of Syntrophales bacterium. GTDB lineage: Bacteria > Desulfobacterota > Syntrophia > Syntrophales > UBA2185 > Fen-1135. Next base: position 51,600 of record JBEKXK010000009.1, read on the forward strand.
ACCGACTCCAAAAAGGAGGATAACTGATGAGTCCACGATCGAA